>NZ_JBEOVM010000078.1:0-29737 GCF_040295505.1 Streptomyces sp. NPDC002790
TGACGACGTCGGTGATCCGGTTGGTGCTGCAGCGCAGCTTGCGGAGCAGTCGCCAGCCCTTGAGGACGGCCATGGCCTGTTCGCCGACACATCGGATCTTGGCGCATGGACGTAACTATCGGCACGCACAGCTGTGAATGCCCACGGCACCGCAGCCGAGCCATTGCCCCGTCCCGCCCCGCGTGCGCACGCACGCACGCACGCACAAAATCGCGGGAACCCCGTCGGAACACCCCCAGGTCAGGGCCCGTAGAGGCCAACGAGTCGGGCTGTACGCCGGGACCCGTCGGCGCTCCTAGAAGAGGGCCCTGATCTCCCGCTTCGCGAATCGGGACGGACGTTCACCGGGAAGGCTCGTCGCGTTGCAGGAGCAGTTCCCTGGCGCCGAAGCCTCCCAGGCGGGGCTTGATCGTGCCGTCCGCGGACAAGGTCGCCGCTTCGGTTTCCACTGAACGGAATCCGTCCGGAACGCGGAGGGCGATGTCGTGGTTCTCCTCAGCGCGCAGGTTGGCGATCCGAAGGACGAGTCGGTCTTCGTCGCCGGTCAGGGAAACCCTGCAGTCGGGCACGTCTCCCAGATCCAGCAGCGCTCCCTCGGTAAATCGAGGGTGCCGGGCCCCTGTGAATCGGTCCAGCGGGGTCACCTCATGGGCCAGGGCGCCGATCCGGGCCTGGGCGCCGAACCGGGACGCCGCTTCGGGTGCGTGGCGGTCGACGGCGGTGAAGACATAGCGGAAGCGGACTCGGCCGGGCTGTGTCGGCGGTGTGTTGCACGGCCAGAAGTTGTTCATCACGTAGGCGTAGAGGTATCCGTTCTTCTCCGAGAAGCGCTCGGGCCAGACTCCGCGGACCAGGTCCGAGGAGGAGAACAGAGCGCTGTCGGGGGCCGCCCAGATCACGCCGGGCCCGTCGTGTGCCGTGACGGTCACGGCGGAGGTGGCGGACAGCCACTCGTTGGAAGAGCCCGGACCGTGATCGGCGCGTGGTTCCACCCAGCCCAGCTGCCTGTCGTAGCGCACCGTCGGCGTGTCGACCAGGAACGGGAAGGCGATGGACACCGACTCCATGTCGAGTACCGGCAGTTTCGTCGCTTCGACGGTCAGCTCGCAGTGGTCGTGAGCATCGCGGAGCAACAGTTCCACGGTGATGTCGTCGAGGCCCGCGCCTTCTCCGGCCCAGCGCAGCCGGGTGCCGTCCGGAGTGCGGCGCGCGCCGAGCAGCCGCATCACGGGGCGCTCTTCGGTGAGTGGGGTGGGTGTGCCGGGGTGGAGCCGCGAATCGAGTTGTTTAATCATGGTTCGGTCGTGGGCGCCGCTGCTCTCGGCCTCAGCGGCGGTCAGCTGTATCAACTCCCCGAGCGCGAAGGGGGCCTGGGGGTCGAGGAGTTCGCGGCCGGTCGGCAGGTGACGCAGGCTGACAAGGAGCCCGTCGCCGTCCCGGAGGCCGAACTCCCACACACCGCTGCTCGCTGTTTCCCCGGCTGCGACGACGGTTCCCACCGGGGTCCGTTCATCGGCGGGGTGCGACGGGGCCTTGCGCGCGGCCGTCGGGAACTGCTCCCCCGCGGGGACGGTGTCACTGCGGTCGCTCAGGGGGAAGGAGCGGTAGCCGAAGGCCTCCATTTCCTCAAGGATCAGCCGGACTCGGAGCATGCCGGCGCAGTCGCTCAGCACCTCAAGGGGCACCGGTCGGCCTGCCGCGTCCAGGGGCGTACTCCCCTGCGGCAGGTCGACCTCGACGGTCAGTGACGCCGGCCAGGGGTGCGGGTTGTGGACCAGGAGGCAGGGGCCGTCCAGGCCGAGGGTCTCGGCCAGCTGACCGAGTACGCGGCGGCTCTCGTCGAGGGAGATCCGCGCCGCGTCGTCAATGGCACGGCGTTTCCAGTGGAGTTGGTCCTCGATCTGTGGTGCGTGCGGGTGGGACACGGCACGGGCCCAGTTCCAGGTGTGCTCTCCCCCGGTGATCAGCCCGTCCCAAGCCCGGTTCAGGGCAGGCTGGTTCGGGCGGTAGCGCTCGTCCATCAGGTGGGAGACGACGCCCAGGTTCTCGGCCACGGGCAGCATGGCTTGAGCCCGCCGGTAGGCGGCGGCGTCCGCGGCGGAGGCGGCGGGCCCGTCCTCCCAGAAGCTTCCGCCTTCCGCCGTGTGCAGCGGCAGACGGTCATGCAGTGGTGCGACGGAGCTCAAGTAGTCCCCGAACGTGGAGACTTGCACCCGGGGGTAGGCGAAAGCCTCGTTCCACCGATCCGCGAATCCGGCGTCGCCGTCACCGAGGTCCTCGTTGTCGGCGTGGGTACCGATGACTGCGAGATTGGTCGGCAGATAGTCCGGACGCTCGTAACGTTCGAGATAGCGCTCCAGGCCGTTCACCGCGCCGGCGACGGACTGCGGGTCGGCGGCGATGAACCGCAGCTGTGAGTAGTGGTCGGCGAAGTGGGCCAGGACTTCGCTGCCATCGGGGGCCTGCCAGCGCACCGGCGAGGCCAGGTGTACTTCGTCGCTGCCGACGGTGGCGGCCCTGTGGTGGTTGGACATGCCCACGAAGGCGTCCACGCCTGCCATCCGGAGCACCGTGGGAAGTACTCCCGTCCAGGTGGGTACGTCGGTGATGTTGGCGTATCGGGGAACGGTGCCGGGCCCGGCGGGGAGTGAGGTGCCGAAGTCGAGGGCGCGACGCAGTTCCTCCAGGCCGGCGATGCCCGTGAGCAGGTTGCTGTGGAAGGAGTTGACGCCGATCACTCCGGCGGCGATCGCCTCTAGCAGGCGGGCGCGTCGCTGTGGTGAGCGTGTGTTCATGTACTCCCGGACCACGAGAGATCCGTCCACGCTGTAGCGGAACGCAGGGTCCTTGGCGTGTCGGTCCAGGGCCTTGTCGATGTTGCGGCAGTGCAGTTCGAGCGCCTTCGGCTGGGTGTCGGTGAAGCCGAGATCGAGGTGCACGTGCGGGATCAGGTGCACGGTCCAGCGGCGGGCCGGGGTCAGGTCGGCACGGTGCACGCGGGCGTCACCCACGTGCAGGGCGAATTCGCCCGGTGCGTCGAAGCCGGGTGCGGGCAGTCGCCAGCGGACCATGCCGAAGTCCCGCTCCGGAGCTTCTGGAACGGGCACGACCCGGTCCGCGTAATGAAGGGACAAGTCACCGGGAAGGGCGGCTCCCGCGGGAATGTGGGCGGTGAGCTCGACCAGCGGAACGGGCTGCGGGTCACCGTGCAGGTAGAGGGACGTGGTCCGCAGGGACCATGACGGAGCGGGGCCCGGCGGGGTGCCGGCGGTCTCCAGCCGGACGGCGTTCCACCGCAGATAGGAGCCGAACCACTTCCCGTACTGGGGCCGTGCGTGGGGCAGTTCCTCGCCGGGGTGGTGGGCGGGGGCCCCGTCCTTGGCGCGGGGTGCTCCGGTGGCCGCGGGTTCGTCCAGGACAGTGGTGATGGTCAGCTCGTGTCGCCCGGGGGTGAGCCATGCCGCGGGCAGGGGTACACGGAGCGTGCCGTGCCCGGAGGTGGGGCCCGGGTCGCCGGTGCGGGAGCGGTCGGCACGCTCGACGGCAAGGTGGTGGAGCGAGTGGCGGGTGCCGTCCAGGACGACTTCGAGGTCGGGGCAGGGGCCGCGCTCCGCGGCGTAGGCGAGGTGCAGGACGGCGTTCTCGGCGTGGTCGAGGGTGAAGGACGCCACGATTCGGTGCGCCTGGTGGCCGCCGTCGGCGTCGTGGATGCCGGGGTGCACCTCGGGCCACACGGCGTCGGGGCGGTCGAGGTCGACGTGCAGGGTGGGCGTGCCGTCCATAACCGGCCAGGAGCCGGTGACGGGGGCGGGGGTCGCTGTCCACAGCGGGCGGTCGGAGGTCATGCGGGGGTTCCTCTGGAGGCCGGGCGGCAGTGCGGCCGCGGGCGGGTACGGCGGGTCGACGGCATCCGGTGCGCCGTGGGTCGAACCGCGGGTCAGCTCGTGAGCTTGAGGTTGTTGACGAAGAAGCGCTGGGCCAGGAAGAAGAGAAGGAGCGTGGGGAGCGAGACGAGGATGGCGCCCGCGAGGACCACGGGGGGCCCGACGTCGGAGTAGTTGCCCTGGAGTTCGGAGAGTGCGGCGATGACGGGCCGGATGTTGTCGCTGGTGCTGAAGGTGATGCCGAAGAGGAGGTCGTTCCAGATGGCGACGAACTGGAAGGAGAACGCGGCCACCATCGCCGACTTCGACAGCGGCACGTGGATCTGCCGGAACAGCCGCCACCACGAGGCGCCGTCCATCCGTGCGGCCTCGACGACCTCTCGGGGCACGGTGGTGGCGTAGTTGCGCATGAGGAAGAACGAGAACGGGATGGAGATGGTGGCGTACACCAGCAACATGCCGATCTGCGTGTCGTACAGGTCGACGCTCGCGTAGGAGAGGAACAGCGGGCGCAGGAAGACCTGGAGCGGCAGCAGAGTGCCCGAGTAGATCAGCCAGAACCACAGAACCCGGCGCCGCACGGGCATGATCACCACGGCGAACGCGGCGCCGGTGGCGATGACCACCGCGACGAGGGAGCCCACGACGGCGTACAGCAGGCTGTTGCCCATGGCGGGCCCCAGGTCTGCCTGGCTCCATGCTCGTGCGAAGTTGTCGAGGAGCCCGAAGCTGTCCGGCAACCAGTGGGGTGTGCCGGTGTACTGCTGCGCGGGAACGAGGGCGTTGACCACGAGCAGCCAGGAGGGGACGGCCCACAACAGGGACAGCAGGATCAGAGTGGTGTTCCGCAGAACTCTGCCGAGATGCATCGTCACGCGCCTTTCTCGCCGAGCTGGCGCCGGAGGTACAGCCAGGACGCCGCGAGGACGATCACGGTGAGGATGACCGCGATCGCCGAGCCGGCGCCGGCCCTCTGCAGCAGGAAGGTCTCCTGGTACATGGAGACGGCCAGCGTCTCTGTGGCACGCCCGGGGCCGCCCCGGGTCAGCACCCAGAGAAGGTCGAAGGACTTGAGTCCGTTGGCCAGGCTCATGCCGATCACGATGATCGATACCGGACGGAGCTGGGGCAGCACGACAAAGCGGAAGCGCTGCCAGGGACTTGCGCCGTCCAGGGCAGCTGCTTCCAGTGTCTCGGGCGGGATTCCCTGCAGTCCGACGAGGATCAGGATGACGGCTACGCCGGTGGCCTGCCAGGCGTTGACGCAGATGATGACCAGGGTGTTGCCCGGCCAGTCGAGCAGCCAGCTGTGGCTGAGGGAGCCCAGGCCGACCGCTGACAGCATCTGATTGAGCGCACCGTCAGTGCTCAGGACGAAGTTCCACACCACCGCCACGGCGGCGCCGGACAGCGCGTAGGGCGTGATCATGCACAACCGGGCGAAGCGTGACCAGCGGGTGGCGTCGGTGAGGCAGGCGATGAGCAGCCCGAGTGCGAAGGGCAGCACCACGGTCCCCGCCACCCATAGCAGCGTGTTCTCCGCGGACCGCAGCAGCGCGTCGTCCGTGAAGAAGAGCCGGTAGTTGTCCAGACCGGCGAAGGCGGAGTGGCGGTGGTCGTTGAAGAAGCTTCGGTAGATCGTGGTCACGAAGGGCGCGAGCAGCACCACCCCGACCAGAACGACCGCGGGGGTCAGGAAGGCGCCGACGGCGAGTCGGTCACGTGGCGTCGCACGGGGCCGGGGCGCAACAGGGTGTGGCTCGGGGCGGCTTGGGGCGGTCGGCCGGTCCTGTCCGGCGTCGGCGGCGGGTGGTGCGGTGCTGGTCCTCATGCCTCGTCCCGCTTCCACGTGTGCCATTCCTCGTCCGCGCGTTCCGCCATGCTGCGCAGCGTCGCCGTGGGCGACATCTGCCCGGTCAGGAAGGCCGAGAGATCCTCGATGTTGCCCTGGATGAGGCTGGGCGGACTGGCCTCGCTGTAGCGGACGAGACGTGCCCGCCGGTCCTTCGTGATGTTCTGCCTGAGACCGGCCACGACAGGGTTGCTGGACCGGACGACGGGGTTCGCCGAGCCGTCCTGGAGGTAATCGGTCCATGCCCGCTGCACGTTCGGGTGCAGCCAGGCTCCGGCGCTCGCCATGCCGGCCTCGTGGGTGGTGGCACGGCGCGGCACGGCGAGCGCGCTGCTCTCCGTGATCACCGACTTCTTCGTGGACTTCGCCACGGTGGGCAGGATGAAGGCGTCGTAGTCCTTGTGGGGTCGCATGTCGGCACCGCTCAGGTTCTTCGTGTGCCATGTCGCGTGCAGGAACATGCCCACGCGGCCGTCTCGGAGTCCGGCGGCGCCGTTTCCCTGGTCGTAATCGGGCGGGGTCATCCACCCCTTGCGTATGAAGTCGTGCCAGATGTCCATCGCCCGGCGCGCAGGCTCATCGGTGTAGCGGGCCTTCCCCTCGGCCAGTGCGGTGTAGAAGTCGGGATCGACCTTGCTGATGAGCTCCTGGAACCATTCGTAGGCGGGCCAGCCGCCGGCCTGGGTGGACACGAACGGTGTGATGCCTTGGCGTTTGAGGACGGTGGCGCAGTGCAGCAGCTCCTCCCAGCTGCCCGGCGCGTGCAGTCCGAGCCTGGCGAAGACCGGACGGCTGTAGAAGACGACGTAGTACGACTCGTAGAGCGGGATCCCGTAGACCGCGCCGCGGTACTGCATCGTGCCGCGCTGGGAGTCGCGGATCCATCCCTTGTCCAGGTAGGCGTCCCACAGGCCCGACAAGTCGGTGAGTTGTCCCCCGCGCGCCAGCTGCTTGAGTTCGTAGCCGGAGCCCCACTTGATCATGTCCGACGCGCGTGAGGTCTGCAGCGTCATCTGGGTGACCAGTTTGTAGGCGGTCGCCTCCGGGACGGACAGCGGGCGCAGCGAGTAGCCGGTCAGCGGCCGCAGCGCCTTGGAGGCCAGGGCATAGCCCTCGTCCCAGCTCCCGTTGTCGTTCCCGAAGCTCGCTGTGCCCGCGATCGCGGCCGTACTGCTGCCACGCGCGCAGCCGCCGAGCGCGAGGCCGGAGACTCCTGCGCCGAGACCGGCGAGGAAGCGGCGGCGTGGAAGGCTCGGCCGCATGCCTCTCCCTGCCGTACCAAAGGTTTTCATCGGTGCCCTTTCGCCGGAGCGTGACGGACGAAGACCGCATCCCTGTACGGGGCGAGGGCGCCCCGGACAGGGGACTGGCGCGGTGGCCGGCACCGGCGCGTGTCATGAACGTTAACGACACCACGCAAGGTCCACAAGGTTCATCCTGGATTCAATTCCAGACCCTCAAGTAAGGCCAGTTCAGGGTGGGTCACGCGCGAATCACGCAGGATGGTCGCGCCCAATCCGACGGTTGGTATCGTTAACCCACGGCACAGTCGCCGGTGCGTCGAGACGTCGAGCCTGCCGGCCACGCCCGATCGCCGTGCGGTCTCACCGGCCGTACGTGGCCAGCAGGGTGGGGATGACCGTCCTGCGCGGCGGCCCGGTCGGCTGCGTCCCGGATCCGGCCTCCAAGCGGTCCATGAGCAGCTGGGCCGCACGGCGCCCGATCTCGGCGGGATCGTAGGAGGCCAGGGTGAGCGGGACACTCAGCAGGTCGGCGGATTCCACATCGTCGAAGCCGGCGATGGCCGCGGCGGTTCCGAGACCGCGCACCGCACGGCAGGCGCCGAGGGTCAGGCGGTTGTTGGCACAGAACAACGCGGAGGGCGCGCCCGCCCGGTCGAGCAAGTCCCGCGCGGCCGCCTCGGCCGTGACAACGTCGTACGGGCCCCGCCGCACCCACTCCTCACGCGGCTGGAGCCCGGCTTCTTCCAGCGCGGACCACCAGCCGCGGAAGCGCTCGGCACCGGTGAAGAGGGTGGGAGGGTTACCGAGGAACCCGACCTTCTCGTGGCCGTCCTCCACGAGCCGGGCGGTGGCGGCTCGTGCACCACCGAAGTCATCGACGAGCACGGTGTCCGCCTCGATACCGGCGGATGGGCGGGAGGCCAGGACGAGCGGCGTGCCATCCAACACTCCGGGGGCGAGGTGCCGTTGGTCGGAACCGGCCGGGACAACGATCAGACCGTTCACCTGCCGGGAGACGAGGTCCTGGACAAGGTGCTTCTCCTGTGCGAGCTGCTCGGCGGTGTTGCCGAGAACCAGCCGAAGACCGTATGCCTGCACCACTTCCTCGGCGCCGAGGGCGAGTTGAGCGTAGAAGGGGTTGGCGAGGTTGGTGACGACGAGTCCGATCAGACCGCTGTGCCGACCGAGGCGCAGATTGCGCGCCGTCTCGTTGCGCCGGTAGCCCAGGTCGGTCACTGCTTCGAGAACGCGTCGACGAGTCGATTCACCGACTCCCTCGTTCCCCTTCAATACCCGCGAGACGGTCATGGCGCTGACTCCGACGCGTGCTGCGACGTCTCGCATCGTGGGGGTGGGGCGAGGCGGCTCTGCGACGGTTTCGGACCCGGACACTGCGTTGCTGCTCCCTTCGGGCACCGGCAGCCGCTCGCCGTCTGCGCGGGTCCTCCATCATAGGCGGACGCCTTGGCTCTCCTCCCCGTGCGAGGCCCGGGATGCCGCCCACCGTGCAGCGCCCAGGAGTGAGGCCGTATCGGGCAGGCGGGCAGGTGCGACGCGCAGCCCCGGCGCTCCGCCGTCCGCCAGTCCGTCGCGCAGGGGCGCTGCAATGAGATCCCAGGATCCTGCGATGGACCCGCCGACGACAAGCACGGTGGCCGCGAAGCGGGTCACCCAGGGGGCCGTGGCGACACCCAAAGCACGGAAGGCGTGATCGAGCACGCTGTCGGCGACGGCGTCTCCGGCACGTGCGCGGGAGGCGATGCCCCGTACGTCGGGTACGCCGCCCTGATGGCCGTCCGCGGCTCGGGCGTAGGCGGCGCGGATCGCGCGGCGTGAGACCGTTTCCTCCAACGGGCGCCCGTCGAAGGTGAGTCGGTGGGCACTGCCTTCCGGCGGTACCCGCGGCCCCTCATTGACCGGCACGCCGTCCGCCAGGAAGGCGGAGCCCACACCGCTGCCGAGCGTCAGGCATATGGCGCGTGTGTGTCCGGCAGCGGCCCCGCAGGCGTACTCGCCCAGTCCGAAGGCGTCGGCGTCGTTGATGAACCGGAGCGTGGCGGGTGTCGGGCGGATGCGCGCGCGCAGGGCGGCGCCGACATCCGTGCCGTACAACGCCTCGAACTTTCCGACCCCTTCGAACAGCGCTACGCCGGTCTCGTAGTCGAAGGGTCCGGGCACGGCCACGCCCCAGGCCGCGGACGGCGGTGCCCCGAGACGGGAAGCGGCCTGCACGACGGAGCCGAGGATGTCCCCGGCAGAGCCCTGCGGGGACAACGACTGCCGGACGGGGTCTCCGCGGACGGCCCCCGCCGACAGGTCCACCATGGCGGCGGTGACATGCGTGCCGCCGATCTCCAGCACCGGTTGCCTCAACGGTGCTCCCTGACCAGCGAAGTGACGACGTGCACAGGCCGCACGCCCAGAGGGCGCAACCGGTAGGAGCCGACTCCGGCGGGAACCGTCAGCGTCTCGGCGAAGGCGAGGTCGTGCGTACGGCCGTCGCCCCACTCGATCACGATGCCGTCACCGGAGGAGACGTTGAGGATGTGGAACCGGCCCGCGGTGTCCATGGCAGCGCCCTGGCCTGACGGCTCCAGCACCACGCGGCGCACTTCGTAGAACATCTCCGGCAGCGCGCCGAGGAGCTCCTCGCGCCAGTCGGGCCCCTCGCGCAGGACGCGCGGTTCCTGGATGAGATCGCGGCGCACCGCCTCGCCCTGGCGCGTGCTGTCGAGATTGGCGAACGCATGCTCGTAGGGCAGGGGGCGGGGCGCCCCCGTCGCGGTCTTGCGGAGCCAGTCGTAGAAGCGCAGGGAGTACAAGTACGGTGTGGCACTGATCTCCAGGACGAGATTGCCCGCGCCTGAGGCGTGCGGCGTCCCCGCGGGAATCAGATAGAGCCGGCCCTCCTCGGCGGGATGGCTCTGGATGAACCGTTCGACGTTCATCTCCTCGCCGTCCTCGACGGCGGCGAGCACCTGCTTGCGCATCAGGTCGATGTCGGCGTCCTGCTGCAGTCCGAGGTGGACGCGGGGGTTCGCCGCATCCGTGGCCGTGAGGTAGTAGGTCTCGTGCTGGGTGTACGTCCAGCCGAACTGTTCGCGCATGTACTCCTCGCGCGGGTGCAGATGGACCGAGAGATTGCCTCCCCCGACCGTGTCGAGATAGTCGAAGCGGATCGGGAAGGACGTGCCGAACTCCTCATGCACCGCCGCGCCGAGGAATTCCCGGGGATGCAGGACGCAGAGCAGTTGGAAGGGCAGTTCCACCTCGGCATCGGGCCCGTCGCCCACCAGGACGCCGGCCTCGGGTGCGATCAGTTCGTAGCCGAGTGCGGTGTTGCCGTTCTGCGGCGTGAAGCCGAGTTCGGTCGAGGCCCACTGCCCTCCCCAGAGGGTGGAGTTGAACCAGGGGCGGGTGCGGACCGGGCCGCCGGCCAGGTGGGCGAGGGTGGCGCGCAGTGTGCTGCCGTCGATCGAGGCCGGACTCTGGATGTTCTGCAGATCGAGCCAGCGGTCGATGTCGGCGGCATGGGCGTCGCGGTGGGCGTCGAGCATGGGCCAGTCCGCATAGAAGAGGCGGCGCAGGTCACCTGGGGCGCCGTGCCGGCCGAGATTGACGCCGAGGGCCGGGTCGCCGACGGCGACGGCCGCTTCGGCGTAGCGCTTGGGCAGGTCGGCGAACCAGAGCAGGTCGTGCCGGACGAGCGCGGCGCCAGGGCCGAGGACGATCAGCAGCCCCTGGTCCGGGGCCTCGGTCCGGGGCAGCGTGGTGTACATCCCGGCGATGGAGGCGCGGGCGAGGGGCAAGTAGTGGGGATCCGCGTCCGGTCCGTCGCCGGTGCGCTCCAGGACGGTGTCCCAGTCGGCCTCGAACCCACGCAGGTCCAGGAACCGGACGGGAGTGCCGAGGGCGGTGAGTGCGCCGTCCAGATGCTCCTGTACGGCGCTCCAGTCGAGCGCGGCCGGGCCGTCGAGAGCCAGTATGGCGGGCCCGGTGGGCAGGGTCCGGACAGCGGCCTCCCATCCGCTTGCGACCGTTCCGTCGACAGCCGGGTAGCGGGGATTGTGCTGATAGGAGCGGGTCACGGAACTCTCCGGGGTCGAAGCTGATTGTTATCGTTAACTGTAGGGCGCGGGGTGCGGCGCCGGTCAAGGCGGTACAAGGGGCGATCCGGGGGCCGCCTGCGGGTGGCGTCGATCCGCGCCGGGCCGCACGTCCATCGGCGCGGGAATCAGGCCGACCGGGCGCGCAGGGCGAGCTCGATGTCCTCCAGGCTGCGCCCCTTGGTCTCCACGACGCAGCGCGCCGTGAACACATGGGCGAAGCCACAGATCACCGCGAACCCGAGGAACAGCCAGCCGATGCCCACGGCGCTGAGCAGGACCGGGAAGGCGAGCGACACGACGAAGTTGGCCGCCCACAGCAGCATCGTGCAGAAGCCGACCGCGGCGCCCCGCACGTGCACCGGGAACACCTCGCTGATCACCACCCAGCACACGGCGCCCCACGAGGCGGAGAAGCTGACGATGAACGCGGCGAGACAGACCAGCGTGACCACGCCGACCAGACCAAGGCCCTCCGGCTCCGGCAGGAGAAGCGAAGTCGCCGCCAGCACGGCCAGGCTGGCGCACATGCACACCGCCCCGGTCAGCAGCAGCCGCTTCCTGCCCACCTTGTCGATGAGCCAGATGGCCACCAGCGTCATCACCATGTTGACCGCGCCGATCCCGGTGTTGGCGTAGACCGCGGCGGAGTCACTGAACCCGACATTGGTCAGCGTCGTGGGCGCGTAGTAGATGATCGTGTTGATTCCGACGACCTGGTTGAGCACGGCGAGCCCGATGCCGACCACGAGTGCCGGGCGCAGCCAGGGCGCGAAGACCTCACGCAGACCCGCCCGTTCCTGGGAAGCGACCTCCACCTGCCGGATCTCGGCGAGTTCGGCCTCGACCTCGCTCGCGCCCCGCGTGCGCGTGAGCACCGCGCGGGCTTCCTCCTCCCGTCCCTTGCGCAGCAGCCAGCGCGGCGTCTCCGGCATCACGATCAGACCCGCCAGCATCACGATCGAGGGCACCACCGCGAGGCCGAGCATCCAGCGCCACGCCTCGGCCGGCGCCAGCAGGGAGTTGGTCACGTAGGCCACGAATATGCCCACGGTGATCATCAACTGGTTGAGGGACGACACCGCGCCGCGACTGCGCGTGGTGGCCATCTCCGACAGATAGAGGGGGACGACGACGGAGGCCGCTCCCACCCCGAGGCCCAGCAGGACACGGGCGGCGATCAGCAGCACGGTGTTGGGCGCCAGGCCCGCGGCCAGCGCGCCCACGCCGAAGGCGACCGATGCGGCCATGCCGACGCGGCGCCGGCCGAGGGTGTCGGCGAGCCGCCCCGCGGCGGTCGCCCCGGCCATCGCCCCCACCAGGAGGGAACTGACGACAAACCCCTCCGCCAGCGGGGTCAGCCCCAACTCGTCCCGGATGTAGAGCAGGGCGCCTGCGATGACCCCGGTGTCGTAGCCGAAGAGCAGGCCACCGAGGGCACCGAAGAAGTAGATCCTCTTGGTGGCGGACCTGGACGCCCCGGAGGGCCTGTCCACATCTTTCGAGCCGGGTATCGCTTCCTGGGACACGAAGGGCCTCCGGATCGTGAGTTAACGTTCACACGGAAATTAGCGGCGCGTCGCCAGGGCGTCAACGGGTGTGCGGAAGCTGGAATACGCACTCGCGGGGCCAGGCATCCGGCTCACCCTCTGGATACACAATCGCCCTGACCAAGCCGTAGTTGGGGCCCGAAGAGCGGTTTCGCGGCCTGTCGGTCCGCGGAATCCGGTCGTGTCGGCGTCATTGACACGACCCTGCGAAGCGGGAACCCTCCTGGCTTGGATACTCACGTTAACGCTAACCATTCCGCAAGGAGACTGCCATGCCAGGTCGTCCCAGAGGCGGGCGGACCGCCGGAGCCTTCGTCCCCCGGCTCGTCCGCCGACTGACCTTACTGTCGAGCGTCTTCCTGCTGGTCCTGGGTGTGGTGGACGGTGGCGCGAGCATGCCCGCCGCCGCGGCCGCTCCGTCCGCGGGCGGGTCGTCCTCGGGTGCCGGACGCGACTACGTGGACCAGGTGAATCCCTGGGTGGAGGCCGACATCGGCCGGTACTTCTTCTTCCAGTCGGCCAGCAGACCGTTCGGCATGGTCAAGCTGCGCCCGGACACCAGCACCAACTCCTCCCGGGGCACCGGATACCGGCGCAACGAGGACCAGGTCAAGGGCTTCAGCCACCTGCACGACTGGAATCTGTCCGGCGTGCAGGTCATGCCCACCAGCGGTGAGAGCGTGAACAAACTCGACGGCGACGAGGGCTGGCAGTCGCACGTCGACCACGACAACGGTGAAGTCGCCCAACCCGGCTACCACAAGCTCCACCTGGACCGGTACGGCATCGACGCGGAACTCACCTCCACCGACCGCGTGGGCATGCACCGCTACACGTACGACAAGGCGGGCCCCAGCGAGATCCTGGTCAACCTCGGCGGACATCTGGGCGAGGCGATCATGGAAAACGCCCACGTCACCAAGAGCAACGACCGCGAGATCGCGGGCTACGTCGTGCAACGCGGCGAGAGCTTCGGCGAGGACGACGCCGACCACAAGGTGAAGCTGTACTTCGACATCCGCTTCGACAAGCCCTTCGACTCCCTGCACGGCTGGGCCGGCGACAAGCTCGTCGACAAGGGAAAGCCCGTCGACGAGGTCTCGGGGGACGATGCGGGCGCTTACGTGCGCTACGACCACCTAGATGCGGGCGAGCAGGTGCAGTTGAAGGTCGGCCTGTCCCTGACCGGCACCGCGGGAGCCGAGAAGAACCTGCAGAGCGAGCTCCCCGGCTGGGACTTCGACGCCGTCAAGGCCGACGCCCAGAAGCAGTGGAACGAGATGCTCGGCCGCGTCGACGTCGGCGGCGGCACCGCGAAGCAGCAGGAGAAGTTCTACACCGACCTGTTCCACGTCCTGTGCGGACGCAGCATGGTGAGCGACGCCGACGGCGCCTACCTGGACAACACGTGGGGCAACGGCCGCGTCGGACGCATACCGGTCGGCGACGACGGCAAGCCGAAGTTCGCGATGTACAACTACGACGCGCTCTGGCTGACCCAGTGGAATCTCAACAGCGTCCTCGGCCTCGCGTATCCGGAGATCTACAGCAGCCTGGTGAAGTCGCAGCTGCAGATGTACAAGGACGGCGGGCTGCTGCCCAGAGGGCCGGTGGCCGGGAACGACTCGCTGGTGATGAGCGGCTCGCCCGTGACGTCCTTCATCACCGGCGCCTACAACAAGGGCATCCGGGACTTCGACACGGACTTGGCGTACGAGGCGATGATGGACTCCCAGTCGGTCGGCGGCCTCTTCGACAAGGCATGGTTCGACTACAAGAACTGGGGCACCGGCGGCAACCGTGACTACCTCGATCTCGGCTACGTAGCCAACGGCACGACGGGCCAGGGCGCGGGCCAGACCCTGGAGTACGCGAACCAGGACTACGCCCTTGCCCAGTTCGCCGGGCAACTGGGCGAGCGGGGCATCAACGCCACCCAGTACGCGAAGGCCAAGGCCTCGTCCGAGCTGGACAAGAAGCACGGCGCCGCTCACGCGATCGACGGCCGGCCGCTTCGCGCGCCCACCGACGTCGAGTGGGCGTCGGCCGGAGAGCAGGACCCCTGGATCGAGCTGACCTGGGACAAGCCGCGCTCACTGCAGCAGGTGGTGCTCAGCGACCGGGCGGACGGCGACAGCAATGTCCGCTCCGGACGGCTGGAGTTCAGCGACGGCTCCAGCGTGGCGGTCAAGGACGTCCCCACCGACGGTGACAAGAAGACCGTCCGTTTCAAGAAGCGGAAGGTCACTTCGGTCACGTTCACCGCCACCGGCGGCGAGGGCGAGAACGTCGGCCTGAACGAGTTCGAGGCCTGGGACGACACCGACACCCACCAGTATCTGGAGGACCGCTCCCGCAACTGGCGCAACCTGTACGACGAGGACTCCGGCTTCATCCGCCCGCGCAACGCCGACGGCAGCTGGCTCACCCCCTTCGACCCGCTCGCCCCGGACGACTTCGACGAGGCGAACGCCTGGCAGGCCACCTGGTTCACCACCCAGGACGTGATGGGTCTGGCCAACCTGATGGGTGGCGAGACGGCGTACGCGGACAAGCTCAACTACGCGTTCACGAAGGCCGAGAAGGAGAACTTCATCAGCGAGTACGGGGGAGGTTACGTCTCGTACGGCAATCAGCCCGGCCTCGAAATGGCCCATCTCTTCAACTATGTCGGCAAGCCGTGGCTGAGTCAGTACTGGGTGCGAAAGGTCAAGGAGAAGACCTACGGCTCGACCGCGACCGACGACGGCTACGGCCACTTCGACGAGGACCAGGGGCAGATGGGAGCCCTCAGCGCCCTGATGGGCATGGGACTCTTCGAGGTCACCGGCGGCAGTCTGGAAAAGCCGGTGTACGACATCACGTCACCGGTCTTCGACGAGATCACCATCAAGCTCGATCAGCACTACTACAAGGGCAAGCAATTTCGCATCGTCACGCACGGCAACTCGGCCAAGAACCAGTACATCCAGCGCGCCAAGCTGGACGGTAAGCGCCTCGACGACGCCTGGTTCCGGCACGACCAGCTCACCGACGGCGGAACCCTCGAGCTGTGGATGGGCGCCGAGCCCAACAAGAAGTGGGGGACGAAGCATCTGCCGCCGTCGGAGTCGAAGTCCGAGGGACGCACGCCGACGTTCGTGAAGGACATCGCCGTCAGCAGCTCGGACAAGCTCGACGAACCGTACGGCAAGAGTCACTTCACGCCCACGGTCGCACCCGATGACGCCACGCTCAAGGAGGTGTTCTGGTCGGTGACCGAGCCGGACGGGTCGCCGACGAAGAAGGCGGAGATCGACTCCGACGGCACCCTGACCGTGAACCACCGGGACGGCCGGGTGCGCGTCACCGCCACCTCCGCCGACAGCGGGGACGCCACCGGTTCGAAGCTGGTCGACATCACCCTGGACAAGACCAAACTGCGTGGCAACGCCGCCTGTTGGCCAGGCGTCAAGGCGACGGCGTCGTCCGAGTACAGCGACGACTACCCAGCAGAGAACGTCCACGACGGCTGCGACGACAACGGCGCCACGACGGGCGCGGACTGGGCCTCGGACGGAGAGCTCGACCCGTGGGTGCAGCTGAACTGGCCGGAGAAGATCACGGCGGACCGGGTGGTGCTGTCCGACCGTGCGACGAAGGACGACGTCAACGGCGGCGTCCTGACCTTCTCCGACGGCAGCGAGGTCAAGGTCGAGGACATCCCCGCCGAGGGGCCGATGACCGTGAACTTCGGCAAGAAGACCGTCGACTGGGTGCGTTTCCAGGTCAAGGGCGGTACGGGCTTCAACAACGGATTGCAGGAGCTGGAGGTGGACGCCGTACCGTCGGCGCCCGACGTCCCCGGGGCGGTCTCGGCGTCAGCCGGCGAGGGCAGTGCCACGGTGCGGTGGAAGGCCCCGGCGTTCAACGGCGGTGCTCCGGTGACCGGATACCTGGTCACGCCGTACCAGAACGGAAAGCCACTCGCACCGGTCAGCGTGGGCGAGGGCGCCACGAAGGCACAGGTGGAGGGCCTCACCACCGGCGAGCCGTACACCTTCACCGTCACTGCGGAGAACATGGCAGGACAGGGTGCTGAGAGCGCGAAGAGCGATCCGGTGCGGCCGGAGTAGAAAGCGCGATTGACCCGCTTCGGGCCAGGCGGCCGACGCCCTTCCAAATAGGTGCGTCGGCGCCGGGCCCGGACAAGTCGTTCGAGGAGGACTACGGCCGGAGAGCAGGGCATCCGCGGCGTCTTCGCGAGGCCGGCGCTCTCCTGGTCCGCGACTTGATCGAGACCGCCCCCTAACCGGCAGGCGCCCGTACGTCCTCGCCGTCATCGAGCAAGCCACTCGCCACGTCAGAATTTTCGGCACCACCGCCCACCCGACTGCGTGCCGGCAGTCTGAGGCAGGGGCCCGGGTCAGGTGTGGCACGAGGGTGCGAGGCTGAGGGCCTCGTGACGGTGGGCTCGTTCGATGTTCGCCAGGGCGGCGCGGAAGCAGCGCACGACGGTGTCCCGTGTCTGGGCGGCGCAGTGGGGTGTGGCGGTGACGTTGGGGGCCATGAGGAGCGGGTCCGAGGGGCTGACCGGCTCCTCGGCCCAGACATCAATGCCCGCGGCGCCGATGTGTCCCTCCTCCAGGTTCTGCCGGAGTGCCGCTTCGTCGACGATGCCTGAGCGGGAGACGCTCACCAGCACCGACCCGGGCTTCATCGCCGCCAGTTCCTCGTGCGAGATCAGCATGGCGGTCTGTTCTGTGAGCGGTACGTGCACACTGACCACATCGGCCTGCTGCAGCAGTTCACGAAATGGTGTGTAGAGGGCGCCGGTCTCGTTCTCCACGTGCGCAGGGGCACGGGTGACATCGAAGTACCGGACGGTCATGCCGAAAGCTTGAGCCCGTCGGGCGACCTCACGTCCGATGGCGCCGAAACCGATGATGCCGAAGGTCTTGCCGTGGAGTTCGAAGGTCGACGAAAGCTGCTCGTTGGGCGCCCAGCGACCCGCAGTCATGTTGGTGTGCTGCGTACACAGGTGGCGCGCGGAGGCCAGGGCGAGAAGCAGCGTGTGCTCGGCGACCGCAGCGGAGTTCAGTGCGGGGAGGTTGGCGACCTCGATGCCGAGCTCTCGCGCAGTTGCCACATCCACGCCATCGAGCCCTGCGCCCAGTCGCTGCACCAGCTTCAGGTTCGATGCCGCCCTCAAGTACTCCCCCGATACGCTTCCGGCGCCGTTCAGGATGTAGGCGGCGCTTTTGAGATCGTCCCTCGTGGGGGTTCCGCTGTCGGGGATCAGCAGCTCGAACCCGTCGGGGATCTCGCTTCGGAGAACGTCGAGGACGCTCTCGTCCTTTTCGCCGATCCAGAGAATGGTTTCGGGCACGACTATTCCTTTTCCTGCAGGGGGGCGACGGGCGCCGCGGGACGGCTCGGGTTTGATGAGGGGGAACGGACGAACATCACGAGCACGGCTGAGAGAGCTCCTACGCCGGCCAGTGCCATGAGCGACGCGGTGACGGACCCGGTGACGTCGAGCAGGTAGCCGAAGAGGGTGGGGCCGACGAATCCTCCCAGCGCTGACACGGCGTTGACGAAGGCGAGCCCGCCTGCTCCGGCTGCCGTCGTGCCGAGGTAGGACGAGGCCAGCGCCCAGAACGCGGACATCGTCCCGTAGCCGAAGAAGGCAAAGCACAGCGCGATCAAGCCGACCACCGGGTCGACGACCGCGCCGACACCGAGCCCCAGGGCGATGCACACACAGCCGACGAGAACGTGCAGTTGGTGTCGTCCGTGCCGGTCCGAGGAACGGCCGAGAAGGAAGAGCCCGATGATCTGGAAGGCGTAGGGAGTGACCGAGAGGGAGGTCACCTGGAAGGTGGAGAGGTCGCCGATCCTGCGCGTCACCGACGGAAGCCAGAAGATCAGGCCGGCGTTGGTGATCTGCATGCAGGCGTAGACACCGGCGAGAAGGAGCACCCTGGGCTGGCGCAGGGTCTGGAACAGGCTGTGCCGGCGCGGCTCTTCCGCGTCCCTGTCGTTCTCAATGCGGGCGGTGAGTTCTTCACGCTCGGCACTGGTGAGCCAATTCGCGTCCGCCGGCCGGTCGGTGAGGAGGAACCAGCAGACGATGCCGACGACGACGGTGGCCGCACCTTCGAGGAGGAAGAGCCACTGCCAGCCGTGGAGACCCGCGGCCCCGTCGAGTCCGAGGAGCAGGCCCGAGGACGGCCCGGCCAGCAGGTACGCGGCCGGGCCGGCCGCGCTGAGAAGTGCCAGTGCTTTCCCGCGCTCACGCCTCGGAAGCCACAGGGCGATGTAGTAGACGGCGCCCGGGAAGAATCCCGCCTCGGCCGCACCGAGAAGGAACCTCAGCACGTAGAACATGGACTCGTTCTGCACGAGCGTCATCAGGACGGTGACGATCCCCCAGGACACCATGATCCTCGCCAGCCACCGCCGGGCGCCCACCTTGTGGAGGATGAGGTTGCTCGGTACTTCGAAGATGAAGTAGCCGATGAAGAAGATGCCTGCTCCGAAGCCGAAGGCCGCGTTGCTCAGCCCGAGGTCGGCGGAGAGGCTCTCCTCCGCGAAGGCAAGGTTTCCTCGGTCGAACTGATTGAGGAGGTACATCAAGGTGAGGAACAGCATCAGCCGCACTGTCACCTTTGCGGTGATGCTGCGATCACGCATCGCTATGGCCCTGGGCATCATGTGCGGCTCCCTTACCTACTGCCGGGGTGCCTCGGCATCGCCGAGCCAGAGCAATGTAAGCATCCTTCATCACCTCCGTAAACCCATGTAAGCATCTTTTTGGCGACAGTCATCTGGTGCCAGTCGACTACTGAACGCTGTCGTTGAACGTCCGGGGCACCTGGGCCCATGCCTCTGCCGTCTCGGAGAAGATCGCGCTGACCAGCCGGTTCGCGACGGCACGCGCCTCTTCCGGGCGCCGCCCCTGGATGGCATCAGCGAGACTCACGTGCAACTGAAGGGAATCCTCGTCAGGCAGATCCGGCAGCAGCCCGAGGTCACTCCGCCCAGAGACGGTGTTCCCCACCGCGCTCTGAAGCTGCGCGAACATCTCGTTCCCGGATGCCACCAGGATGACGTTGTGGAAGGTCACGTCGATCTCGACGAAGCGCTCGACGTCCTGTGCGCGCACGACCGCACGCATCTCGGCGGCGAGTGACAGCAGCCTGCTGCACAGATCGTCGGGGGCATGACGTGCCGCCAGCTCCGCCGCCGCCGGCTCGATCGCGCCACGGAGTTCGTTGAGGGAGCGGAGCTGGGCAGCGTAACCATCGCTCTCCAGGCGCCAGCGCATGACCAGCGGATCGAAGTAGTTCCACGAGGTCGACGGCAGAACCCGGACACCGACCCGCTTGACACTGCTGACCAGACCAAGAGTGTGCAGCACCCGTACCGCCTCTTTCACGACGGAACGGGACACCCCGAAGTCCGCTTCGAGGTCCTGGATGGGGACGACATGCCCTGCAGGCAGCCGACCAGTGACGATGGCACTACCGAGCGAATCAAGAGTCTGCTGCAACAGGGATTTCGGCATACCGTGCAGACTAATCTGCAGCCGACTCACCCCGGCCCCACACCTCATACCCCCCTCGCCACGGGCGAGAGGGAAGTGTGTCTGCAGCTTCGCCCTGGCAGGCTTCTGCCGGGATGGCTTCATGTCTGTGAGTCGAGGGCTCGGGAGATCCTTGGCGCTCCGTCCTCAGGGCCTACTTATCTTGTTCCCGGGCCGCCCCCGCTTCTGGGAGGTGCGCCAACTACCCTCGGTCTTGGAGGAACGCCTCGACGTCCCTCATGAGCCGGTCGGTCTCCTCGGAGGCCAACTGGTGGCCGGAGTGCTCGTAGACCTCGAAACGGGCGCTGGGGATACCACGGGCGACTTCCTCGCCGACCTCCGGCGGGTTCAGGCCGTCAGCGCGGCCGGAGACGACGAGGGTCGGTGCGGTGATCGTCGCGAGCCCGGGGCGGAGGTCGAAGCCGCGCAGTGAGCGGTCAATCGTGGCCCGTTCCTCGGGGGTGAGGACGACCCGTTGCGCCGTGATCTGGGTGGCCAGAATCTCGTCGCGCCGCGCCTGTGAAGTGTGCGGGGACCACAGCACCTCGGCCAGGAAGGCAGTCGTCTCCTCCGGCGTGGCCGTCGTGAGGTCGACGCCCCTCCGGGCCGCATAGGCGGCTATGGAAGAGGTCAGGCCGTGCGCCTTCGGGACGACGAGTACGAGGTCGGAGACCCGCGCCGGCTCCAGGATCGCCGCCTGCGTGGCGAGGTAGGAGCCCATCGAGATGCCGAGGATCGCTGCCTTTTGGTAGCCGAGGGCGGCGATGAGCCCGGCCAGGACCCGTCCCTGGTCTTGGATGTCGAACTCGGCCGGATGCGAGGACAGGCCGTGTCCGAGGGCGTCCGGCACGATCACCCGGGACTGCCGGGCGAAGCGCTGCGCGAGCGGCGCCAGCCCTGCCGACTCGCCGTAGAGTCCGTGCACCAGCACGAGCGGCGGCGATCCCGCCTCGCCGTGCTCCTCGTAGTGGATTATGTGCTCGTCGATCTGCAGGTCGGGCATCCCCGATCCTTTCTGTCGATGCGCGGGCGTCGCGCGATAAGGCCACGTTCTTCATCAAGAGACGCGGTCGCTGCCTCTGGCCGACGCTGGCACTTGACTGTCACCTGGCCGCCGCGGCAGCCAGGTCGAAGGCGCGAGGAGGGCCGGCGAGGGCAGCCTTGGCCTCGACGCTGAGTCCGTCGAGAATTTCGATCTCTCCTGCTTCAATGCCGTCCAGCGCGAGACAGGCGAGAGCGGCCGGGTCGTTCATCACCTCAGCGGAGAACTTCAATCCGGTGTCCTTCATGGCGTCGCGCAGCGTCGCGGTGCCGATGAGCCCGGCGATAAGCGCGGTGACGAGGGTCCCCTGGCCCGCCAGCTCCAGCCGCACACCGTTGGTCAAGCCCCACTGTGCGGATTTGGCGGCGGAAAGAGCCGTATTCGCCTCAACAGTGGTCCAGGCAGTGAGCGACAGGACATTGAGGATGGCACCGCCGCCATTCTCGGCCAGGACGGGAGCGAATGCCCGGATCGCGTCGAGTGTGCCGAAAAAGTGGGTGTCGATCATCTGCCCGATCGCGGCGCGGTCACCGGCCATCAGGCTCGCCACGTCAGTGGAAGCCGCATTGTTGACCAGGAGGTCGACATCGGTGGCGATCCGGCTGGCGGCGTCGATGGAGTCCCTGTCGGTGATGTCGAGCGACAGCACCTCAGCGCCCGGGATGTCGACGAGTTCCGGGCGGCGAGCAGTCGCGTAGACCTTGGCGCCGCGCCGTACCAGTTCTTCGGACAGATGCCGACCGAACCCTCGATTTGCACCGGTGACGAGAGCGGTCGCTCCGTGGATTCGCATGGAAGATCCACTCGATTCTGTTGCGTGACGATCAGAGAAAAGTGACCGTGCGGTCATAATCGAACCGTAGGGCGAACATGACCGGCTGGTCAACTTGCTAGTGTGTTGATATGCCTTCAGTAGCTCGTCCGGCCCGTGTCGATGCCGTCCGCAACCGCGCTTCGCTGCTGGCGGCGGCCGAGGCCGAGTTCGCGGAGCGGGGCATCGACGCCTCGGTCGCCGACATCGCCCACCGGGCGGGCGTGGCAAAGGGCACGGTTTTCCGCCACTTCGCCACGAAGGAGGCTCTGGTCGCGGCCGTAGCCGGTGATCGCCTCGCCCGACTCGTGGCCGTTGCCCGACGCCTTTCGGAGTCGCCCGACTCCGGTGTGGCACTACGGGAGTTCCTGTCCGCAGCTGCGGAGATCCTGCAGCAGCAGGGCCTCGCGTTCCTGCGGGCGGCCAGCGAGTGCAACCCCGTGGTCGCAGAAATCCACGACGATTTGCTCACGAGTGCCGGTGTGCTGGTCGAACGGGCTCGTCGAGACGGTCTCGTGCGAGCCGATGTCACCGGGGCCGATGTCCTGCTGCTGACCTGTGCCACCGTCCACACCGTCGCGGCAATGCCAGGCCCGACACCGGACCTGTGGCGGCGCTACCTAACCATCATCATCGACGGGCTGCGTCCAGAGGGCGCCAGTCCGTTGCCGAGGCCGGCCCCGGAGCGGCTTTAAGCTTGTCGCCGACCTCTGGCATCTCTGGCACAACCTCGCCGAAGCCGTCAAGAGCCAGGTCAGCAAGCACAGTGGCCGCCTGCGTGACCCTGGTCCCGCTCCCGAATCGGCGCCGGAGGTCTGCCAGCCACCGGTCTCCCGAGCAGGAAGGCTGGCGGCCCGAGTTGAACGGGATCACATCGCCGTCCACGACCTTACGAACCAGGGGATGTCGCTCCGGGCCATCGCCCGCCGTCTGGAGATGTGCCGGAACACCGTGTGCCGCTATGCCCGCGCCGCCACCTGGGAGGAAATGACCTCCGGTCGCTGGCAGAACCTCTCCAGCATCCTGGACCCTGCCCTTGCCGAATACCTCATCCATCCAGGCGGGAGCGGGTTTCGGCACCCGCCGAGGCTGCTCAATCACCGCTCTCGCGTGCTGGCGATGGGCGCGGCATGATGATCAGTCGTGCTGCTGAGGCTGGCGTACCTGGGTGTGACGAACGCGTTCGCGATGCTGCGAATGCTGCCGATGAGCGGCCGTGAGAAGGATGTCGAGATCCTGGCCTTGCGCCACCAGATCGGCGTTCTGGAACGGCAGCTGAACGGGCAGCAGGTTCAGTTCCATGCGAGCGACCGGGCGTTCCTGGCGTCGCTCCTCCAGGGCCTGCCGCGGGAAGTGCTGCGTCGGATGCGGCTGCTGGTGAAGCCGGACACGGTACTTCGCTGGCACCGCAACGTGATCGCTCGCCGACACGCTGCCCAGTCTCGGCCCAAGCGCGAAGGCCGGCCCCGCACCGTGCACTCGATCCGGGTGCTGGTGCTGCGCCTGGCCCGGGAAAATCCAAGCTGGGGCTACCGACGCCTCCACGCAGAGCTGCTCGATCTCGGGGTGAAGGTGGCGGCATCCACAGTCTGGGAAATCTTGAAGGAGGCCGGCATCCACCCGGCACCTGAGCGGGCCTCGAGCACCTGGGCGGACTTCCTGCGCTCCCAGGCCGACGCGCTCCTGGCATGCGACTTCTCCGAACCGTCACCCTGACCGGGAGGCGTCTGTACGTGTTCGCCACGATCGAGCACGCGAACCACCGGATCCGCATCCTGGGCTCCACCGCACATCCCACCGCGTCCTGGGTCGTCCAGGCCGCGAAGAACCTCGCTCCACTCGAGGCCCCGGGCCGGATCGCCCATCTGGACATACGACGGCGAGCGCGACTCGGCGGCACCCTCCACGAGTACCGACATGCCGCCTGACCAGGCTGGATAAGGTATTCGGCAAGCTCAACTCCGACGTGACCGTCTCGACGGCGTGCTCCACGAGTGCCAACATGCTTCCTGGCCTGCAAGGGCGCAATTATCGGCACGCACAGGCCCGCGAGTGTCGGCGGGCCCCGGTCGGACCTGTGGCATGGCCCTCCGTACGGGCGTGTCAGGCCAGACCTGCGGCGATGGCGCGGCGGACGGCGTCGGCGCGGTCGCGAATGTCGGCCTTGGCGAACAGGTTGTTGATGTGGGTCTTGACCGTGGCCTCGCTGATGAACAGCTTCTCGGCGATGGCTCGATTGGGCAGGCCCTGGCCGATGAGCGTCAGGACCTCGCGCTCGCGCGGTGTGATGTCCGCGGGCAGCGACTGGGTGGCAGCCGGTGCGGTGGTGCGTA
This sequence comes from Streptomyces sp. NPDC002790, assembly GCF_040295505.1. Classification (NCBI taxonomy): domain Bacteria; kingdom Bacillati; phylum Actinomycetota; class Actinomycetes; order Kitasatosporales; family Streptomycetaceae; genus Streptomyces; species Streptomyces sp. NPDC002790. The sequence goes on from NZ_JBEOVM010000078.1 coordinate 24,390, forward strand.
CCGTGGCCAGGAGCCGGTCCTGGACCTCGCGGTCGAGGACGGACTGACCGGCGGCGGCCGCGCGGATCGCCCGGAGGATGTCCTGCCGCCCGGCGTTCTTGGTCAGGTACCCGCGGGCTCCGGCGCTCAGGGCGGCCAGGATGGAGTCGTCGTCGGCGAAGGTGGTCAGCACGACCACCGCCACACCGGGGTGTTCCTCGCTCAGCGTGCGGGTGGCCTCGATGCCGTCCATCTGAGGCATCCGCAGATCCATCAGCACCACGTCGACCGGCCCGGCCGCCACCGCGGCCAGCACTTCGGTGCCATTGGCCGCGGCCAAGATCACGTCGATGTCCTCGGACAGGGCGAGCACCGCGGCCAGAGGCTCACGGACGGCGGCCTGGTCGTCGGCGACGATCACTCTCAACCGGCTCTGCTGATCGGCCTGTTCACTCATCGGGGAACACTCTCATCCGGGATAACTGCCTCCACCTGCCAGCCGCCTGCGTCCGGTCCTTCCGGCACCGGTCCCGCTGTAAGGGTGCCATCCAGCAGTGCGACCCGTTCACGCATCCCGATCAGTCCCATCCCGCTGCCGAGTCCCGCGGACGCTTCACGGGTGGCTGGCCCGTTGCGGACCGTCAGCGTCGTCGACGCCTCCGCGAACGTCAGCCGCACCGCGACGGTCGCGCCGGGGGCGTGCCGCCCGGCGTTGGTCAGGGCCTCCTGCGCGATCCGCAGCAGATTCTGGGTGCCGCGCGCCGAGAGCGGCCGGACGGGGCCGATGACCGTGAGCGCATCCCGGTGGCCGGACGACTCCAGCATCGCGGTCAGGGTCGCGACCAGTGGCAGTGCGTCCTCGCGCAGCGCGTGCACCGTCCACTGCGCCTGCTTGAGGCTCTCCTTGACCATGCTGTGCGCCTTGTGGTTCGCCTCGCGGACCTTGTCCAGGTCGCCGGTGTCCAGCAGCGCGTCGGCGAGCTCCAGTTGCATGTTGATCCCCGCCAGCGAGTGCGCCAGCACGTCGTGCACGTCTCGGGCGATCCGGCTGCGCTCAGTCAGCGCGGCGGTCCGGGCCTCGGCTCGTGCGGCACGCTCGGAGGACTCGGCCGCGACGATCACCGCCTCCAGCGCGCGCTGCTTGCTCCGGCTGAGGATGCCCGCCACCACAGGAAGGCCCGTCGTGAGTCCCAGGCCCCATGCCAACTGGTGGTGTCCCGGGCCGAAGTGGAAGCGGAGCACCACGGCGCACAGGAGACTGCTGGACGCGGCCAGCGGGAGGGACCACTTGAGCGGGAAGCGGTAGCCGATGTGGCCGACAAGGAAGTAGGCGAACAGATAGCTGGAGCCGGTGCGACTGACCCCGATCAACGCGGCGGACGCGACGACACCCAGTGACATCCATACGAGGACGACGCGCGGGGAGAACCTGGCTTCGGGCAGCTGACGGACCAGCAGCGCCGCCGAGCACAGCACAAGGAGCGCGGCGACCGCGAGGCCCCGGCCGCTGAGGCCGAGGGGGCGGACCGTCAGGAAGCCGCTGGCGATGACCACGAGCGTGACGGCCCAGTGCATCCTGGGATCTCTGCGGGGAACCGCCGGGTGCCCGGACTCCGGGGCGGGCGCGGGGTCCGGACGGCTCTCAGGTACTGGCACGGCGCGACGATAACCCACGATCAGGCGCTGCGATCGACGCTCAGGGCAGGACGCGTCTCCGGCGCCGGCCGCCCGGCCACCATGCGGCCGCGTACGAAGATGGTGGCCAGCCGGGTGACGACCTCAGTGAGGGCCATGAGGACGAACGCGGCGACCCACGCCTGATCGCTGGTGATCTGATGGGTGATGCTGAAGCGGGCGACGTAGTCGCCGCCGCCGTGCTCGGTCCACAGCTGAAATCCCATGCGCGCGCCCATGCCGATCACCCAGAGCGCCGCCGAGACCGCGCCGGCCTTGATCAGGACGTGCTCCCCGGAGACCCGGACCCTGGTGTAGACGCCGCCGGCGATGCCGAGTGCGGCGCCCGTGGCCACCAGGGTGCCGATCAGCACCAGGTCGTTGCCTCCGGTCGGTACGGATTCGAGGTACTGGTGGGCCACGAAGGCCACGATCCCCAGCGGGATGAGGAAGGTCCGCCAGTCCAGTCGGCCCTCCCGCAGCTGCCGGAAGACGACAAGGAGGAGAGCGATGTCGGTGATCCACTCGGTCGTAGTCATGCCCATAAGACTGCTGCGGCAATGCCTCGACCACCTGGACCCATGGGTGGACCTCCGGGTGGACATCGGTCGGCCGGAGGTGGAACAACCCCCACGGTGTCCGTCAGCCGGACGGCGCGGTCACTGCACCGCGCCGTCCGGAATGCACACGTACCCCTGGCCCCATGCGTTCCGTTCCACGTGGCTGGGTTCCGTGGAGCCGAGGCAGAAGAGCCATGCCTCGCGGTAGGACGGGTTCGTCAGGATCAGCTCCTGCTCGTCCTCATCGGCGCGGACAAGGCTGTCGTACGCCTCATTGGACAGGACGACCGTGCCGGTGCCCGGCTCGGGGTCGGCGGCCGGAGCCGGGGTGGAGCAGGCGACGGAGGCGGCCAGGGCCAGGAGGAGGGCGCCGGTGGCGGAGCGGATGTGCATCTGGGAGTTCTCCCTGTTTCGACGACGGGACATCGCCTGCTCAACCCCGGACTCCCGGCTTGGTCACGCTCCGGACCACCGGGTGGCCTGGAGAGGACACCCCACGAAGTCGCCTGCTATACCTGCCGCTTCACGTACGTGACTGCGATCATGCCGGCGGAGAAGACGACCGGCACGACCGCCCCACCTGAAGCGACAGCGGCGAGCGGGGACTGTCCGAGAGCGGCAAGACCAATCCCGGAGGTGAGCCCGACGATGACGGAGATCAGAGCGACGACCACTACGTGGTGCACGCGGTGGTCGCAGGTGGAAGTGGTTGCTGACAAGAAAGGCCCTCCACGGCATCGTCAGAGCGCCGTCACGGAGACCGGGGCAGGAGTCGTCCCGCTGCCGGGGCCGTGTGACGACGTCGCCGCCCGATGGGCGTCGCCACAGGAGAGCGCCGGCCAGGCGCCCCTATAGGTACTCTGCCGCCGCACCTCGACGGTTCGCCGTCCGCACCGATGCACCGTGCCTTTCAAGGGTCTCGTCAACTGCGTACACACTAACCAACGCCACTGACATCCAGCCGAGTTACCGGGACATCCCCAGGACCTACGACGGCCCCGGGCAGTGCCCATCGCCTGGCTCCGCCCTACGCGCCGGCGCCGAGCCGCACCCCAGACCTTCATCTGGGCCACGACAGCCAACTAGATCCTCGACAAGGTCGCCGCCTACTGCCACAGAATCTCCGACTCACGTCGCTAGCTAGGCGGAAGGCGGGGAAAGCGGGGACGGCGTGGCAGCAGACAGGGCGCCGAGCACGTGCGGCAGGTCCTCGCTGCCCGCGCCGATCAGTATGCGCGCGCCGGGCACCGGTCCGTCCAGTGCCTCGCACTCGGCGACGAGCCCGAATTGCGCCTCCTCCGCCCCGTCCGTACGCCCGTACCGGCCGAACCGCAGCCGCAGCGGGTCGTCACGGTGCGGTGGCCGCACCCGAACCAGGCGCAGAGTGCCGGGGAGGAGCCGCATCCCGAAGCTGCCGGTGCCCACTGCCGGTCCGGATACGGCGGCAAGTCCCTGCGGCCCGGTCCGCAGCCACCCCATCGACAGCAGCTGCCACGGGCCCGGACCCCACACGATGCCCTGGAAGCGGCGCTCCACCACCGGCACGATGGGCTCCATGCGCACCAGTGTCGGCAGCCTGCGCCGCATCAACCGGTAAGCCCAGCAGGCCATGCCCACCGCGCTCAGCGCACCCACGGCACCCCCGGTCCACGCCATCGTCCAGGGTCGGTCCTCCGCGAAGAACGCGCCGAGGGCCCCGCCCAGCCCTGCCATGGTGAAGGTCACCCCTGGCACTACCGTCTGCCACGGCCAGTTCAACCGGGACACGCCACCACGCACCATCCGCCACAGCCCCGACCACAGGAACGCTGCCCCCAGCCCGGCGAGGGCCGCCCCGAACGCGGCGGGGAGCACGAACTCCCGGCCCGGGTAGTGCGCTGTGCGCAGCGTCAGCTCCTCACCGCCCGCCGGCACCTCCAGCAGCCGCACCGAATCGCGCCACCAGAACAGGGTTGCCCTTCCGCGACCGTCGGCGGCTTCGACCAGGTCCCGGTCCGCACCGTCGATGTCCAGTTTGATGGCCAGCGTGCGCCCGCCGGTCCGGCCGAACTCGAACTGGTAGCGGGCCCCGGTCTTCTTGTTCAGCTTCAGCAGTACCTCGTCCACTGCCACTTGCTCCGCCCGCATGCAGAACGGCTCCTGGTACCGGCCCCCGCACACTTTCAGCCTGCCGGTGTCCCGCCCTTGGGCGTCGTGTATCGCCAGGCGTGGGAAGTCGAGGTCGACGGAGCGGGCACGCTCCGCGCTCCGTGCCAGCTGCCACGCCGCCCCCAGCAGCGCGACGGCCAACACCACCCGCACCGTCCCCCAGACCACGTCATGCACCCGCCCGCGCACCGGCCACCCCTCCCCTGCCCCCGGACGCCCCTCGCGCCGGTGTGACAGATCGAAAGTGTGCCATCAGAGCTTCCGGCCCGTCCGCCGTCAGCTTCCGGCGTCGGCCGAGAGGCGGCAGGATGTCTCGACGACCTGTTGCAGGGCGGCGACATGGCCCTCCAGCGTGCCCCGGCCGCATCGCTCAGGCTCACCCAGGTGCGCGGCCGCTTGCCGACGTACCCCTTCTTGACCTCGACGTACCCCTTCGCCTCCAGTGTGCTGACCTGCTTGCGCAGCGGGTCTGCTGCACGATCGGGTGACATCTTGACCTGCCCCACCAGTTGGGCTCCAGCCCTTGTGGCTAACCGGCAGCCGGGGTGGTGTCGTTCTCGAAGAGTAGTTCGTACTCGATGGGGGTGCGGTAGCCCAGTGCTGAATGTCGTCGTTGGCGGTTGTAGAAGATCTCGATGAACTCGAAGATCGCGTTGGCCAGTTCGACCCGGGTCTTCCACCGCCATCGGGATACCTCACCCCTCCGGCATAGCGCAGCCCACGACAACCGTCACGACCCCACGTAACCCCAGCCATTAAAGATCTCTAGAAGCTGCCAGCAGCACGACGTCCTTGAAACCAAGCCAGCTCCCCACCGAGCCATGTACCGGCCAAGACAACCTCCTCCAGCACTACGGCCCAAGGACCAGCCTCGCCCCCGCCTGCTCGTTGCGTGCGCGGAGCGCGACATGGGGGATGCCGTTCCGTCTGCTCAACCGTTGGGGCATCAGAGTACGACGAAGCGGCGGCCCCCGGAACTCCGGGGGC
>NZ_JBEOVM010000079.1:0-29240 GCF_040295505.1 Streptomyces sp. NPDC002790
CCGCCCCCGGGGTTGCGCGCGGGGGGGGGGGGGGGGCCCCCCGGTCAGCGCAACGCCGTTGGGGCTGTGGTTGCGGGGCTCTGCCCCGGACCCCGCCGCTCAATCGCCGCGGGGGCTTGATTTGGGTCACCCGCTAAAGCGCCCGCAGGGGGGAGAGCTTGATCCGGCTACAGCGTCCCGTACAGCGCGTCGACCTCCGCCGCGTACGCCTGCTCGATCGCCTTGCGCTTCAGCTTCAGGGACGGCGTGAGCAACCCGTGCTCCTCCGTGAACTGATGCGCCAGGATCCGGAACGTCCGGATCGACTCGGCCTGCGAGACAAGCGTATTGGCCGCCACCACCGCACGCCGCACCTCCGTCTCCAGATCCGGATCGCGCACCAGGTCCGCCGGTGACATCGACTGCTTGCCGCGCATGCCGAGCCAGTGGTCCACGGCCTCGGTGTCGAGGGTGACGAGCGCCGCGATGTACGGGCGGTCGTTGCCCACGACCAGGCACTGCGCGATCAGCGGATGGTCACGCACCCGCTCCTCCAGCTGCTGCGGCGACACGCTCTTGCCGCCGGAGGTCACGAGGATCTCCTTCTTGCGGCCGGTGATGGTGAGGTAGCCGTCCTCGTCGAGGGCGCCCAGGTCACCGGTGGCGAGCCAGCCGTCGTACAGGGAGGAGTCGGTGGACTTCGGGTCGTTGAGGTAGCCCTGGAAGATGTTCCCGCCGTAGATCCACACCTCGCCGTCGTCCGCGATGTGCACGGACGAGCCGGGTATCGCCTGGCCGACCGTGCCGTAGCGGGTCTGCTCGGGCGGGTTCGCGGTCGCCGCGGCCGTCGACTCGGTGAGGCCGTAGCCCTCGAAGATGGAGACGCCCGCGCCCTCGAAGAACAGGCCGAGCTTGCGGTCCATGCCCGAGCCGCCGGAGAACGCGTGCCGCACCCGGCCGCCCATCGCCGCGCGGACCTTGGAGTAGACGAGCTTGTCGAAGACGGAGTGCTGCATGCGCAGCGAGGCGGAGGGGCCGGGGCCCGTACCGAAGGCCTTCGCCTCCTGCGCGTCCGCGTACTTCACGGCGCACTCGATGGCCTTCTCGAACGGCCCCGACTTGCCGTCGTTCTCGGCCTTCCTGCGGGCCGCGTTGAACACCTTCTCGAAGATGTACGGCACGGCGAGGATGAAGGTCGGCTTGAAGGACTGGAGGTCGGGCATGAGCGCGGACGCCCGCAGCTCCGGCTGGTGGGCCAGTTTCACGCCACCGCGTATCGCCGCGACCTCCACCATCCGCCCGAAGACGTGGGCCAGCGGCAGGAAGAGCAGCGTGGCCGGCGTGCGGTCGCGCTTGGAGGAGAACACCGGCTCCCAGTACGCGACAACGGTGTCGGCCTCGTACATGAAGTTGCCGTGCGAGATCACACAGCCCTTGGGGCGGCCCGTGGTGCCGGAGGTGTAGATGATCGTGGCCGTCGACTCGGGGGTGATCGCGCGGCGGTGCCGGTGCACGGTCTCGTCGTCGATGTGGGTGCCGGAACCGGTGATCTCGTCGACGGCGCCGCCGTCGAGTTGCCACAGGCGGTGCAGGTGGGGCAGCCGCCCGATGACCGTGGCGACCGTCATCGCGTGGTCCTCGTGCTCCACGACCGCCGCCGTCACCTCGGAGTCGTACAGCATCCAGAAGACCTGCTCGGCCGAGGACGTCGGGTAGATCGGGACGACCTGGGCGCCGATGGTCCACAGCGCGAAGTCGAACAGCGTCCACTCGTAGCGGGTGCGCGACATGATCGCGACACGGTCGCCGAACCGGATGCCCTGCGCGAGCAGGCCCTTGGCAAGGGCCATCACCTCGTCGCAGAACTGGGCCGACGTGACGTCCTGCCACTTGTCGTGCCGGTCCTTACGGGCCAGGGCTATATGCCCCGGTACGTCCAGGGCATGATCGAACACGGCGTCGGCCAGGCCGCCGACGAGCGGCGCCGACGCCACAGGGGGGTTGGTGAACTCACGCAAAGTTGCTCCTTGTGGCGCTCCGCACAGCGTCGGTGACGGTACCTGACCGGAAGGCTTCGCGGGAGTGCCTGCAACGGGCGGAAGGTGCGCGGAATTTGCACAGGTCAGGCGTTTATAACAGGCCACAACGGGTGGAGCTGGGCAGAATATTTACGCCGCAGTAAGTTTCGGGAGCGTAATCTCCCGGCGCTCTTCACGGGCCTCCATTGGATCTGTGCAAAGAGGTCACCCCTGGTCACCGCCCGGGATTTTATACGGAGCGGTCAGTTCCGCTGGACGCTACCACTGCGCCGACGGGCACTAGCGGGCGCTCCGGTGCAGCCGGTCCCCGCCCGCCAGGATCGCCTGCGCGAGCGCCCGCGCGGGCTCGCTCTCGTCCCGTGCCGCGCTGCGCACCACGAAGTCGACCTCGCCCAGCTCCGGAAGGCCCACCCGGTCCGGCACCCGTACGAGGCCCGGCGGGATGAGCCCGCGCGAGTGGGCCATCACGCCGAGTCCGGCCCGCGCCGCCGCGACAAGCCCGTTCAGCGAGCCGCTCGTGCAGGCGATCCGCCACGCACGGCCGTACCGCTCCAGCGCCTCGAGGGCCAGGGCGCGCGAGATCCCCGGCGGCGGATAGACGATCAGCGGGACGGGCCGGTCCTGGTCGATGCGGAGCCGCTCGGAACCGATCCACACCAGCCGGTCGTGCCACACCGACTCGCCGCGCGGATCCTCCGGGCGCCGCTTGGCGAGCACCAGATCCAGCTTCCCCGCGTCCAGCTGCGCGTGCAGTGTCCCCGACAGCTCGACCGTCAACTCCAGGTCCACTTCAGGGTGTTCGGCCCGGAACGACTCCAGGATCTCGGGCAGCCGAGTCACCACGAAGTCCTCCGACGCCCCGAACCGGAGCCGGCCGCGCAGCCGCGTCCCCGTGAAGAACGACGCCGCCTGCTCGTGCACCTCCAGAATCCTCCGCGCGAATCCGAGCATCGCCTCCCCGTCCTCCGTCAGCTCCACGGAGTGCGTGTCCCGCGTGAAGAGCGTGCGCCCGGTCGCGTCCTCCAGGCGCCGCACATGCTGGCTCACGGTCGATTGCCGCAGGCCAAGGCGGCGCGCGGCCTGCGTGAAGCTCAGCGTCTGTGCGACGGCGAGGAACGTCCTGAGGTGGCCCGGCTCGTACATGCCCCGAACCGTACCCCCGCTCATCACGCGACGCGATCACAGTCAGAGCGGTATGCAGGATTCCCGATCAAGACCTTGAGGAGGACCATGGAGAGGGCACGACATGAACCGAGAGCAAGGAACCAATGAAACGCCTGACCTGGCCGAGCTGGATGCCGATCGACCCGTACATCCTGGCGTTGATCGCGACAGTGGGCCTCGCCGCACTGCTCCCGGCCCGAGGGGCCGCCGCCGACGTCGCGTCCGGTGCCTCCACCGCGGCCGTCGCCTTCCTCTTCTTCCTCTACGGGGCGCGCCTTTCCACCCGTGAGGCGATGGACGGACTGCGTCACTGGCGGCTCCACGTCGCCGTCCTCGCCTGTACGTTCATCGTGTTCCCGCTGCTCGGCCTCGCGGCGCGCGGACTGGTCCCCGTACTGCTGCCGCAGAACCTCTTCGAGGGATTCCTCTTCCTCACCCTCGTCCCGTCGACGATCCAGTCGTCGATCGCGTTCACCTCGATCGCACGCGGCAACGTCCCGGCGGCGATCTGCGCCGGCTCCTTCTCCTCGCTCGCCGGCATCGTCCTCACGCCGCTGCTCGCGGCCGCGCTGCTCGGCAACAGTGGGGGCGGCTTCTCCGCCGACTCGCTCATCAAGATCGTGCTGCAACTCCTCGTGCCGTTCCTCGCGGGCCAGTTGCTGCGCCGCTGGGTCGGCGGGTTCATCGCACGCCACAAGAAGATCCTCGGCTACGTCGACCGCGGCTCGATCCTGCTCGTCGTCTACACCGCGTTCAGCGAGGGCATGGTGCAGGGCATCTGGCACCAGGTCAGCGTGGTCCGCCTCGGTGGACTCCTGGTCGTGGAGGCGGTGCTGCTCGCGATCATGCTGTCGGTGACCTGGTACGGAGCGAAGGCCCTCGGCTTCAACCGCGGCGACCGCGTCGCCATCCAGTTCGCCGGCTCGAAGAAGTCCCTCGCCTCGGGGCTCCCCATGGCGAGCGTGCTGTTCGGTGCGCACGCCTCCCTCGCGGTGCTGCCGCTGATGCTCTTCCACCAGATGCAGCTCATGGTGTGCGCGGTCATCGCCAAGCGCCGCTCCCGGGACCCCGAGGAGCCGGAGTTCAGCGAGCCGCTGGAGGGCCGAGCCGAAGAGACACGAACCGCGGTCGGTACAGCGACACGTTCCGGCTGAGCTCGGCCTGTGCGGCGGCGGGCGCGGCGTCCAGCCAGTTGACGTCATAGCTCAGGACGAGCCGGCCGCCGCCGCTCAACGCCGGGTGCGCCTGCGGGTTGTACGCCGCCGCGCGCGAGGGCGTCGCCCCGTCGCGGGGGAGCGGCGGCGTGAACGCCTTCGCGGGGCCGTGCCAGGGCCCGGCCGGTGAACAGGCCCAGTACGAGGTGACCTCCGTCAGCCCCTTCGCGCCCGCCGCCGTCGTGAACAGGACGTAAGTGTCGGCGTCCCGCACCACGGAGAAGGCGGTGCCCACGCCGCGACGCCCGCCGTCGCCCAGGACCGGCGCGGCGCGCGTGCCCCACCGCTCGCCGTCCCAGTACCGCCATGCCCGTACGTCCCCGAGGCGGCCCTGCGGGACCCGTGCCACGTACGCGCGATGCACGGCCTTCTCCCCGTCGTCGGCTCCGAACACATACGTCCAGCCCTGGTGGTCCACGGCCGTCGTCCCGTACAGCACGCGCCGCGCCGGATCCCGCACCTGACGCTGGTCCAGGACCTGGGTGATGCCTTCGAGGCGCAGGTCGGGCAGCGACAGGGTGGCCACCTCGGTCGCGTTCGGCACCCCGAAGACGTACGGTCCCGTGCCCTTCGCCCGCGTCCACAGCAGCACCCGTACGACCTTCCTTCCGCCGCTCTCCTCGACGCGCGCCGCGACCGGCCAGCGCCACTCGCCCGCGGCCGTGTCCGGGAACAGCGGCGCCGCGAGCGTCCGGTCGAGCCGTCCCGAACGGTCCGTCACCACCGCGGAGTTGCGGACGAAGGGCGCCTCCGCGGTCCGCCAGGGGTGCGGCTGTCCGGCGGGGTTGGGGGGCTGGTTCACGGCACCCAGATACGTGTCGGAGAACAGCCACAACAACCGCCCGTCCGGCAGCCGCACGGAGTGCGTGCCGTCGCCCCCCGTCCAGTCGTCGAGCCGCGCGGCATCGTCTCCGTACCGGGCGAACTCACCGGTGAGCCGGGTGTCCGCGGACCACGAGGTGACCCCCCGGGGCCCACAACGCGCATCGCCCTCCCGGCCGGGGAGGGCGACGAGCGCGATCAGCACGAGCACGAGCGCGGCGAGCAGCGCGAGCAACGGCGCCCCCGGCCTGCGCCGGCCGCGCCGCGTCGTCCTCTGCTCATGCCCCTGCACGCGAGGTGACGTTAATGTGCGCGGTGCTGCTGGTCCAGAAGCAGGCCCCGCCGGCGATTGAGGCGCGGGGTCCGGGGCGTGGACCCCGAGGGGCCGGGTCGCAAGCACGACCGTGGCAGTCAAGGCGCCGTCGCCGCTGACCATCAGTGCGACGGCGGTTCGCGGTGACCCGGTTGCCGTTCCACGTCTCGGCGTTGACGGCGAAGGCGAGGCGGTTGAACCGCGGCGCCGACCGCAGGTCAGGGTACGAGCACGACTTTCCCGGTGTTGGCCCGTCCCTCGATCACGGCATGCGCCTTCGCGGCGTCCTCCAACGAGAACTCCCCGTGGACCACCGGTTTCAGAGCCCCCGTCAGGAACAGCTCCCACAGCTCCGTGCGCCACCGCTCGTATGTCTCCGGCTGCCCCCGCGCGATGAGGCGCATCTGGAAACCGATCACCGACTTCGCACCCACGAGCAGGTCGTACGCCTCCACGGTGCCGCCGCCCGAGCTGTACGCCACGAGCCTGCCGTGCGGCGCGAGCGCGGCCACGGCGGGCTTCAGGAGCGCGCCGCCGACCGCGTCGAGCGCGTAGTCGACGGGCTCGCCCCAGGACTCGGCGTCGTACGTCACCACGTCGTCGGCCCCGAGCGCCCGCACGAATTCGGCCTTGCCGGCGTCCGAGACCGCCGCCACCGACCGCCGTGCGCCCTTCAACTTGCCCAATTGCAGAGCGAGATGGCCCACGCCGCTCGCCGCCGCGGTCACCAGGGCGGCCTCGCCGGGCTCGGGCCGCGCGGCGTGCAACGCCCCGTACGCGACGAGCCCGCTGCGCACCAGCGCCACCGCGTCGACCGCGCTCGCGCCGTCCGGGATCGGGGAGGCCCTCGCGGTGTGCAGCGGCGCGTAGTCGGCGTAGCCATGGTCGAAGACGAGGCCGGTGACCCGGTCCCCGATCGCGTACCCCGTCACGCCTGCGCCGAGCGCGACCACCTCGCCCGCGATCTCGCCGCCGAGCGCGATCGGCTCGCACGCCTCGCGGACCTTGCGGACGACGGGCAGCGTGACCCCGATCGCCTCGGCGCGCACGAGGAGTTCACCGGGTCCCGGCTCGGGAACGGGCGCCTCCTCCAGGAACAGGACCTCGGGCCCGCCGCTGTGCTCGTACCGGACACGACGCATGGACGTGACCACCTCCGCGTTCCGTCGGATTTCATTGGGGCTCCCAACGGTAATGACGCTACGCGGATTTCATTGGGAAGGCCAACGTTTATCGGTACGGTGGCCGCATGAGTTCGTCGAGCCCGCCACCCACCGCCCCCGGCGTCATCCGTGACCTGCCCAGTTGGCTGCTCGGCCGGGCCGCCGCGCGCGGGCGTGCGCTCGTCGCCGACGCGCTGGCCGAGAAGGGGCTGAAGATGTGGCACCACGTGGTGCTCAGCGCGGTGTCCGACCGAGGTCCTGTAGCCCAGGCCGATCTCGTGCGCGGCGTCGGGCTCGACCCCAAGGACATGGTCGGCGTCCTCAACGACCTGCAGGCCGCGGGCCTCGTCGAGCGCGCGCCCGACCCCAGGGACCGGCGCAAGAACGCGGTCACGATCACCGCCGAGGGCGCCCGCCTCGTCGACACCTGCGCAGTGGCGGCGCGCGCCGCGGGCGACGAGCTTCTCGCGCCGCTGTCGGCGGCGGAGCGGGAGCGGTTCATGGACATGCTGCGGCGGGTCGCGGGGATGTGAGCCCAGGTCCCACGCCGGATCAGCCCTGCGCGACCGCCGCCTCCAGGACGATCCGGTCCTCGCCCGCGTACACGTTCATGGAGCTGCCCCGCAGGAAGCCGACCAGGGTCAGGCCCGTCTCGCTCGCGAGGTCCACCGCGAGGGAGGAGGGGGCCGATACCGCCGCGAGCATGGGGATGCCCGCCATCACGGCCTTCTGCACCAGCTCGAAGGAGGCGCGGCCCGAGACCATCAGGATCGAGCGGGACAGCGGCAGTTCGCCGTTCTGCAGGGCGCGGCCGACAAGCTTGTCCACCGCGTTGTGCCGCCCCACGTCCTCGCGGATGTCGACGAGTCGCCCCTCCTCGTCGAAGAGCGCCGCCGCGTGCAGCCCCCCGGTCCGGTCGAAGACGCGCTGGGCCTCACGCAGCCGGTCGGGGAGCGAGGCGAGCAGCTCGGGTGTCAGCCGGACCGGGGGAGTGTCGGCGATCGGGAACCGGGCCGTGGTGCGCACCGCGTCGAGGCTCGCCTTGCCGCACAGGCCGCACGAGGAGGTCGTGTAGACGTTGCGTTCGAGGGTGATGTCGGGGAGGACGAGGCCTGGCGCGGTCCGGACGTCGACCACGTTGTACGTATTGCTGCCGTCCTCCGTGGCGCCCGCGCAGTACACGATGTTCCGCAGGTCGTCGGCGCCGGCGAGGACGCCCTCGCTGACCAGGAAGCCGGCCGCGAGCGGGAAGTCGTCGCCCGGGGTGCGCATGGTGATGGCGAGCGGCTTGCCGTTCAGCCGGATCTCCAGCGGTTCCTCGGCGACAAGGGTGTCCGGCCGCGTGGAGACGTGTCCGTCCCGTATCCGGATCACCTTGCGTCGTTCCGTGACTCGTCCCATGGCTCCCATTCTCCTGCACCGATGGCGCGGGGCGGTGCCCGGCCCGGCACCAGCCGTGACGGGATATTGCCTACAGTATGGAAGTCGGCGGGTTCGTCGACAAGGGGCTGCGCAAAGGGGCTTCCCAACGGCCTTGTGACTGCCTACCGTTCGGGATCATGAAGCCCCCCGTCGCGCCGGCCGGATGGAGCCGCTGGCTCGTTCCCCCCGCCGCGCTCTCCGTCCATCTCTCCATCGGTCAGGCCTACGCCTGGAGTGTCTTCAAGCCGCCCCTGGAGTCGGCGCTGGGGCTGAGCGGCACGCAGAGCGCGCTGCCGTTCCAGCTCGGCATCGTGATGCTCGGCCTGTCGGCCGCCTTCGGCGGCACGCTCGTCGAGCGCAACGGGCCGCGCTGGGCGATGACCGTCGCGCTCGTCTGCTTCTCCTCCGGCTTCCTGCTCTCCTCGCTGGGCGCGTACACGGAGCAGTACTGGCTGATCGTCTTCGGCTACGGCTTCGTCGGTGGCATCGGCCTCGGCATCGGCTACATCTCGCCCGTCTCCACGCTGATCAAGTGGTTCCCCGACCGGCCCGGCATGGCCACCGGCATCGCGATCATGGGCTTCGGCGGCGGCGCGCTCATCGCGTCCCCGTGGAGCGCCCAGATGCTGGAGTCCTTCGGCGCGGACAGCGGCGGCATCGCGCTCGCCTTCCTCGTCCACGGGCTCGCGTACGCGGTGTTCATGACGCTCGGCGTGCTGCTCATCCGGGTGCCGCGGCCGAAGGCCCAGCCGGGTGGGCGCGCCGAGGAGGCCGCACTCAGCGGCCCGCAGGTCTCCGCGAAGCAGGCGATCCGCACGCCCCAGTTCTGGTGCCTGTGGGTCGTCCTGACCATGAACGTGACCGCGGGCATCGGCATCCTGGAGAAGGCCGCGCCGATGATCACGGACTTCTTCTCCGACACCAGCACCCCGGTGTCCGTCTCCGCGGCCGCGGGCTTCGTGGCACTGCTCTCCGCGGCGAACATGGCGGGCCGCATCGGCTGGTCCTCGACCTCCGACCTCATCGGCCGCAAGAACATCTACCGCGTCTACCTCGGCGTCGGCGCCCTGATGTACCTGCTCATCGTCCTGTGGGGCGACTCCTCCAAGCCCCTCTTCGTGCTGTGCGCCCTCGTGATCCTCTCCTTCTACGGAGGCGGCTTCGCGACGATCCCCGCGTATCTGAAGGACCTCTTCGGCACGTACCAGGTCGGCGCCATCCACGGCCGGCTGCTCACTGCCTGGTCCACGGCGGGCGTCCTCGGCCCGCTCATCGTCAACTGGGTCGCCGACAGCCAGGAGAGCGCGGGCAAGCACGGCGCCGGTCTGTACGGCCTCTCGCTCATGATCATGATCGGGCTGCTGGTCGTCGGCTTCATCGCCAATGAACTGGTACGTCCCGTGCACGCCCGCCACCACGTAGTCCCCGCCCCCAGGGAGCCCGCAGATGACAACGACACCGCCGCCGGAGACCGCAAGGAGCGCGCCTGAGCGGCGCGGCCTGATCACCCTCGCCTGGCTGTGGGTCGGGCTGCCGCTCGCGTACGGAGTGTACGAACTGGTGCAAAAGGCCACACAGTTGTTCACCGGGTGAATGCCCGTAACCGGTCTGGCGTCTCCATCAGAAGTCTCCAAGTGAAACGGCACTTTCCTGTCACAGGCCGCCACCGGTTACTCGTGAGTCGCTGACCAGACTGGAGGGTCCGCAGCTCACGAGGGGGCCTCCATGGTCGGTTCGCGCATTGTCGGCATCGGGCACCACCAGCCCGCCAGGATCCTCACCAATGAGGAGCTGGCGGGCATGGTCGACACCAATGACGAGTGGATTCGCAGTCGTGTCGGTATCCGTACCCGGCACATCGCGGGCCCCGACGAGCCCGTCGACGAGCTCGCCGCCCACGCCGCCGCCAAGGCGCTGGCCGCGGCGGGACTGACCGCGGCCGACATCGACCTGGTCGTCGTCGCGACCTCCACGGCCGTGGACCGCTCGCCGAACATGGCGGCCCGCGTCGCCCACCGCCTGGGCATCCCGTCCCCGGCGGCGCTCGATCTGAACGTCGTGTGCGCGGGCTTCACGCACGCCCTCGCCACCGCCGACCACACGCTGCGCGCCGGGGCCGCCCGCCGCGCCCTGGTCATCGGCGCCGACAAGATGTCCGCCGTCACCGACTGGACCGACCGCTCGACGTGCGTCCTGGTCGGGGACGGGGCGGGCGCCGTGGTCGTCGAGCCGTGCGCCGAGGGCGAGGAGCCGGGGATCGGCCCGGTCCTGTGGGGCTCGGTCCCCGAGATGGGCGACGCCGTACGCATCGAGGGCGAGCCGGCCCGCTTTGCCCAGGAGGGCCAGTCCGTCTACCGCTGGGCCACCCGCTCGCTGCCGCCGCTGGCCCGCGAGGCCTGCGCGAAGGCCGGGCTCGGACCGGAGGACCTCGCCGCGGTCGTCCTCCACCAGGCCAACCTGCGCATCATCGAGCCCCTCGCGGAGAAGATCGGCGCGTTGAACGCGGTGATCGCCCGGGACGTCGTCGACTCCGGCAACACCTCGGCCGCGAGCGTGCCGATCGCCCTGTCGAAGCTCGTCGAGCGCGGCGAACTGGTCAGCGGCGCACCCGCGTTGCTCTTCGGCTTCGGCGGCAACCTCTCGTACGCGGGGCAGGTCGTGCGCTGCCCGTGACCTTGTCGCGTATCACCGGCATACAGAATGTGACGAGGTCGACTCGCCCTAGCCGTAGCGATTGCGCTCGGTAAACTGTATTCCAAAGCCAATCCGGCAATCGCCGGAGCCGGTTTGCCGGATGCTCGAAGCACAGGAGGGGGACCGCGATGTTGTCCACAGGACTGCCGCAGGGGGCGGTGCCCAAGCTGGAGCGCCCCGGACCGCTGCGCGAGCGGGTCTACGAGGCGCTGCTCGAACTGATCACGACGCGCGCCCTGCAGCCCGGCCAGCACCTGGTCGAGAGCGAACTCGCCGGCCATCTCGGGGTCTCCCGCCAGCCGGTGCGCGAGGCGTTGCAGCGACTGAACACCGAGGGCTGGGTGGACCTGCGCCCCGCGCAGGGCGCGTTCGTGCACGAGCCGACGGAGGACGAGGCCGACCAACTCCTCAGCGTCCGTACGCTGTTGGAGGCCGAGGCCGCCCGACTCGCGGCGGCCAACGCGGGCAAGACCGGTATCGACGAGCTGGAGACGCTCTGCGCCAAGGGTGAGCGGGCCGTCGTCGACGGGGACGTCGACCTGGTCGTCGCCACCAACGCGGAGTTCCACGCCAAGGTCATGGAACTCGCGGGCAACGTGGTCCTCGGTGAGCTCGCGGGCCAGGTCGACCGCCGGGTGCGCTGGTACTACCAGCCCGTCGCCCGGCAGCGCGGTGACCAGTCCTGGATCGAGCACCGGCAGTTGATCGCGGCGATCTCGGCGCGCGACGAGGCGAAGGCCACGGCCGTGATGCGGGCGCACACCGAGCACACCCGCGAGACGTACCACCACCGCGACGGGGCCTGACGGGGTCGGGTGAGGTCCGGCAGGGCCTGAACGGGGGCCGTTCCCCGAGTCCGGCGGCAGTCTTTGTCCTGTTGCCGGAGAAAGTTGTGCACGATTCCCGCGCAACTTCTTCCCGCGCCGGGTGGGCGCTGCTACGTTCCCCATCGAAAGACGAACGAGGGCGCACGGCACCACCACCCATTGAGGCCCAAAGCGGCGGGAGGGGCACGTGAGACGTATGACGGCTCGACCCGCCAACGCGCACCAGGCGCGCCTGCTGCGGCTGTTGCGCGACGCAGGCCCCAACTCCCGTGCCCAGCTGGGCGATCAGGTGGAGCTGTCCCGGTCGCGGCTCGCCGTCGAGGTGGACCGCCTCCTGGACACCGGACTCGTGGTCGCCGACGGACTCGCCGCCTCGCGCGGCGGTCGCCGCTCCCACAACGTCCGGCTCGCCCCCTCGCTCCGCTTCCTCGGCGTGGACATCGGCGCGACCTCGGTCGACGTCGCGGTCACCAACGCCGAGCTGGAGATCCTCGGCCACATCGCCCAGCCCATGGACGTACGCGAGGGCCCCGTCGCGATCTTCGAGCAAGTCCTCGCCATGGCAGCCAAGTTGAGGGCGTCCGGGCTCGCCGAGGGATTCGACGGCGCGGGCATCGGGGTACCGGGGCCCGTGCGGTTCCCCGAAGGTGTGCCGGTCGCGCCGCCGATCATGCCCGGCTGGGACGGCTTCCCGGTCCGCGAGGCGCTCAGCCAGGAGCTGGGCTGCCCCGTCATGGTCGACAACGACGTGAACCTGATGGCGATGGGGGAGCAGCACGCCGGCGTCGCCCGCCAGGCGAGCGACTTCCTCTGCGTCAAGATCGGTACCGGCATCGGTTGCGGCATCGTCGTCGGCGGCGAGGTCCACCGCGGCACCACCGGGTCGGCAGGCGACATCGGGCACATCCGCGTCGAGCAGGACGGCCGGCCGTGCGCCTGCGGCAACAAGGGCTGCCTGGAAGCGCACTTCAGCGGTGCGGCGCTCGCCCGTGACGCGGAGGCCGCCGCCCGCGACGGGCGCTCCGCGGAACTCGCCGCACGCCTGGAGAGCGCGGGCCGGCTCACCGCCGCCGATGTCGCGGCGGCCGCCGCGGCCGGTGACACCACCTGTCTCGACCTGATCCGTGAGGGCGGCAACCGCACCGGGCAGGTCATCGCGTCACTCGTCAGCTTCTTCAACCCGGGGCTCGTCGTCATCGGCGGCGGTGTCACCGGGCTCGGCCACACCCTGCTGGCCGCCGTACGCACCCAGGTCTACCGTCAGTCGCTCCCCCTGGCGACCGGCAATCTCCCCATTGTGCTTGGGGAGTTGGGGCCCACCGCCGGAGTGACCGGCGGTGCCCGACTGATCAGCGATCACCTGTTCTCACCCGCGTAAGCACTGCTGCTCCACGCACCTCCCGTACGGCGCACAGCCCTGCCTTGCCCGATTTTGCCCTGAAACCGGTCCGCACCCGCCCCGAGGGGAACCGTCATGGGACCCGATACGGCCTCTGCACCACCGCTGCTCACCATGTCCGGCATCACCAAGTCGTTCCCCGGCGTGCGCGCCCTGGACGGCGTCGACCTGGAGGTCCAGGCCGGGGAGGTGCACTGTCTGCTCGGCCAGAACGGCGCCGGAAAGTCGACCCTGATCAAGGTCCTCGCCGGGGCGCACCAGCCCGACGACGGTGTCATCACCTGGCGCGGCGAACAGGTCGCGCTGCGCTCACCGATCGCCGCGATGCGGCTCGGCATCGCCACCATCTACCAGGAACTCGACCTGGTGGAGGCCCTGTCCGTGGCCGAGAACGTCTTCCTCGGGCACGAGCCGACCTCCGGCGGGTTCGTCGTACGGGGGCGTGCGGCCCGTACTGACACGGCCGCGCTGCTGCTGCGGCTCGGCCACCCGGAGATCGACCCCGAGCGGCTCGTCGGTGACCTGTCCGCCGCCCACCAGCAGATCGTCTCCATGGCCCGCGCGCTCTCCCACGACGTACGGCTCATGGTCATGGACGAGCCGTCCGCGGCGCTCGATCCCGACGAGGTCGACAATCTCTTCCGGATCGTCGGTGACCTGACCGCCGAGGGCGTCGCCGTCGTCTACATCTCCCACCGCCTGGAGGAGATCCGCCGCATCGGCGACCGTGTCACCGTCCTCAAGGACGGTCGCGCCGTGGCGGTCGGGCTGCCGGCCGAGCGGACCGCGACTCGCGACATCATCTCCCTGATGACGGGCCGTAACGTCGAGTACGTCTTCCCGGACCGGCCCAACTCCGGGCCGCGTACCGACACCCTCCTGAAGGTCCAAGGCCTCACCCGTAGCGGGGAGTTCGCACCGTTCGACCTCGACATCCGCCCCGGCGAGATCGTCGGCCTCGCCGGGCTCGTGGGCTCCGGGCGCTCCGAAATCCTGGAGACGATCTACGGGGCCCGCAAACCGACGGCCGGTCAGATCCACGTCGGTGGGCGATCGTTGCGCACCGGGAGCGTCCGCGCCGCCGTTCGTGCGGGGCTCGGGCTGGCTCCCGAGGAGCGCAAGGCGCAGGCCCTGATGATGCTCGAATCGGTCACCCGCAACGTCTCGGTTTCCTCCATGTCCCGCTTCTCGTACGGGGGTTGGCTGGATCGCGGCCGGGAGCGCGAGGCCGCACGCGGCGCCACCCGCGAACTCTCCCTGAGCCCCGACGACCCCTCCGTGCCGGTGCGCACGCTCTCCGGAGGCAACCAGCAGAAGGCCGTGCTCGCGCGCTGGCTGCTGCGCGGCTGCCGGGTGCTGCTGCTCGACGAGCCGACCCGCGGCGTCGACGTCGGCGCTCGCGCCGAGCTGTACGCCGTGATCCGCCGCCTCGCCGACGAGGGCCTCGCCGTCCTCCTCGTCTCCAGCGAGGTGCCCGAAGTGCTCGGCCTCGCCGACCGGGTGCTGGTTCTCCGGGAGGGCCGCGTGGTCCACGAGTCCCCGGCCACGGACCTGGACGAACACGCGGTCCTCGACCTGGTCCTGGAGGGAGCGCGATGACGTGCGCCGCGGAGAGTACGACGAAGACACCCCGCACCACCCGCCCCCGAAGGGACCTGGCGTCATGACGCACCCCGCCCCCGCCGCCAGCCCGGCGGCCCCCGAGACCGCTCCGGTCAAGAGCCGTCCCCGCGTCGTCCGGATGGACATCCGTACGCTCTCGCTCCTCGGCGTCCTCGCCGCCCTGGTCGTGATCGGCGGCATCACGCAGCCGGACTCCTTCCTGGACGCGGACAACCTCCAACTCGTCCTCACCCAGGCCTCCGTCATCGGCGTCGTCACCGTCGGAATGACCTTCGTGATCATCTCCGGCGGGATCGACCTCTCCGTCGGTGCGATCGTCGCCCTCGCCGGTGTCTGGGCCACGACCGTCGCCACCCAGGAGTACGGCTTCGCCGGTGTCCTGTTCACGGCGATACTCGTCGGCGTCGGCTGCGGCCTCGTCAACGGCGTACTGATCGCGTACGGCGGCATGGTCCCGTTCATCGCCACGCTCGCGATGCTCGCCTCGGGCCGCGGACTCGCCCTGCAGATCACCGACGGCAAGACCCAAATGGTCACCGTGCCAGGTGTGTTGAAGCTCGGCGAGCGCGACTCGTACGTCCTCGGGATCCCGCCCCTGGTGCTCGTGTTCGTCGCGGTCACCGTGATCGGCTGGCTGGTCCTCAACCGCACCACCTTCGGCCGCCGCACCGTCGCCGTCGGCGGCAACGCGGAGGCGGCCCGCCTCGCCGGCATCGACGTACGCCGCCAGCGCCTCTATCTCTACCTGCTCTCCGGCCTGTGCTGCGGCATCGCGGCCTTCCTGCTGATCGTGCTCTCCGGCTCGGGCCAGAACACCAACGGCAACCTCTACGAACTCGACGCCATCGCCGCCGCCATCATCGGCGGCACCCTGCTCACCGGCGGCCGCGGCACCATCATCGGCTCCGTCCTCGGCGTCCTGATCTTCACCACGATCCAGAACATCTTCGCGCTGAACAACCTGCAGAGCGACGTCCAGCAGATCGCCAAGGGCGCCATCATCGTCGTGGCGGTCCTGGTGCAGCGGCGCACGGCCAGCACTTCCCACTGAAACGCGGAAAGGGACACGCCATGCCAGAGACAACGAGCCGCCGAGGACTGATATTCGGCGCGGCCGCGGCCGTCACCGCGGGCGGACTGCTCACCGCCTGCACCAGCAACGAGCCCAGCGACAAGAGCGACGACAAGAAGGCCGCCGACCAGCCGGTCGCCGACGACAAGAAGGGCAAGCAGGTCACCATCGGCTTCGCGGGCCCGCAGGCCGACCACGGCTGGCTCAACGCCATCAACGACAACGCCAAGGAACGCGCCAAGAAGTACGCGGACGTCACCCTGGAGTCCACCGAGGGCTCCAACGACACGGCCGCGCAGATCGGCCAGGTCGAGACCCTCATCAACAAGAAGGTCGACGTCCTCGTCGTGCTGCCCGCCGACGGCAAGGCGCTGACCCAGGTGGGCCTGAAGGCGATGCGCGCCGGTATCCCCGTCGTGAACCTGGACCGCATCTTCAACAGCCCGCAGGCGTACCGCTGCTGGATCGGCGGCGACAACTACGGCATGGGTCTGAGCGCCGGTCACTACATCGGCGAGCAGCTCAAGGACAAGAAGAACGCGAGGGTGGTCGAGCTCGCCGGGCTCGACAACCTCGAACTCACCAAACAGCGCACCGAGGGCTTCGACGCCGCCCTGAAGAACTACCCGAACATCAAGAAGGTGGCCCGGCAGGCCGCCGAGTTCACGGTTGAGTCCGGCAACACCAAGATGGCCCAACTCCTCCAGGCGCAGAAGAACTTCGACGCCCTGTGGAACCACGACGACGACCAGGGCGTCGGCGCCCTGCGCGCCATCAAGCAGGCCGGGCGTGACGACTTCCTGATGGTCGGCGGCGCGGGCGCCCTCTCCGCTTTCGAAGAGATCAAACAGGACCGGGGCGTGCTGAAGGCCACCGTCCTGTACCCGCCGACCATGGCCGCCTCCGCGATCGACCTGGCCCGCGCGCTCGGCCAGGGCAGGGGCATCAGCGGCATCGCCGAGTTCGAGATCCCCGCCCACATGACCCTGTACTCGGCCGTCGTCGACAAGAAGAACGTCGACCAGTACATGCCCACCGGCTTCAAGTGAGCCTCGTCCGTACGACTGGAGGGCCAGCGAACACCGCGCGGACGAGGAGGACTTCTGTATGGCAGGCAGCAACGGACACGACGGGGTCGACGGACGGCCCGCCCTGGGTGTCGGCATGGTCGGGTACGCGTTCATGGGCGCCGCCCACTCGCAGGGCTGGCGCACCGTGGGCCACGTCTTCGACCTGCCGCTCACGCCCAAACTCGCCGCGATCTGCGGCCGCGACGCCTCGGGGGTGCGCGCCGCGGCCGACCGGCTCGGGTGGGCCGCGGCCGAGACCGACTGGCGGGCGCTGATCGCCCGGGACGACGTCGACCTGGTCGACATCTGCACCCCCGGCGACAGCCATGCCGAGATCGCCGTCGCCGCCCTGGAGGCAGGCAAGCACGTGCTGTGCGAGAAGCCCCTCGCCAACTCGGTGGAGGAGGCGGAGGTCATGGCGGCTGCCGCCGAACGGGCCACTGTCAACGGCCAGTTGGCGATGGTCGGCTTCAACTACCGGCGCGTCCCGGCCGTCGCGCTCGCCCGCCGCATGGTCGCGGACGGCCGCATCGGCACCCTGCGCCACGTCCGCACCCACTACCTCCAGGACTGGCTCGTCGACCCGGGCTTCCCGCTCACCTGGCGGCTCCAGAAACCGCACGCGGGCTCCGGAGCCCTCGGCGACCTCGGCGCGCACGCCGTGGACCTCGCCCAGTACCTCGCGGGCGAACCCGTGGCCGGCGTCTCCGCGCTCACCGAGACCTTCGTGCGCGAACGGCCGCTCCTGGACGGGGCGTCCTCCGGCCTCTCGGCGGCCGGCGGCGGTGACGCCGGCACCGGGCCCGTCACGGTCGACGACGCGGCCCTGTTCACCGGCCGGTTCGCCTCCGGCGCCCTCGCCTCCTTCGAGGCCACCCGGTTCGCGACCGGCCGCAAGAACGCGCTCACCATCGAACTCAACGGCTCCCACGGCTCGTTGACCTTCGACCTGGAGCGCCTCAACGAACTGACCTTCCACGACCACACCGAGCCCGCCGAGCGCGCCGGCTTCCGCCGGATCCTCGCCACGGAACCCGGCCACCCCTACCTGGAGGCCTGGTGGCCGCCCGGCCACGGCCTCGGCTACGAGCACACGTTCACCCACCAGGCACGCGACTTCGTCACCGCCATCGCCGAAGGCGCCCAGCCCCGGCCGTCGTTCGCCGACGGACTCCAGGTGCAGCGCGTCCTCGCGGCGGTCGAGGAGAGCGCGGCCAAGAACTCCGTCTACACCGCCGTACCGGCCTGAGAGCCCCCGACCCGAGAGGAGCCATCCATGCCCCGCCCGTTCACCCTCTTCACCGGTCAGTGGGCCGACCTGCCGCTCGAAGACGTGTGCCGCATCGCCCGCGACGCCGGGTACGACGGCCTCGAACTCGCCTGCTGGGGCGACCACTTCGAGGTCGACAAGGCCCTCGACGACCCCGGCTACGTCAAGGGCCGCCACGCCCTCCTCGACAAGTACGGCCTCAAGTGCTGGGCCATCTCCAACCACCTGGTCGGGCAGGCCGTCTGCGACGCCATCATCGACGAACGCCACGAGGCGATCCTGCCCTCCCGCATCTGGGGGCACGGCGAGGCCGAGGGCGTCCGCCAGCGGGCCGCCGCCGAGATCAAGGACACCGCCCGCGCGGCCGCCGCCTTCGGTGTCGACACCGTCATCGGCTTCACGGGATCGGCCATCTGGCATCTCGTCGCCATGTTCCCGCCCGCACCCGAGTCGATGATCGAGCGCGGCTACGAGGACTTCGCCGAACGCTGGAACCCCATCCTCGACGTGTTCGACGCCGAGGGCGTCCGCTTCGCCCACGAGGTCCACCCGAGCGAGATCGCGTACGACTACTGGACCACGCACAAGGCGCTCGAAGCGGTCGACCACCGCCCGGCCTTCGGCCTCAACTTCGACCCCTCTCATTTCGTGTGGCAGGACCTCGACCCCGTCGGCTTCCTCTACGACTTCCGCGACCGCATCCTCCACGTCGACTGCAAGGAGGCCCGCAAGCGCCTCGACGGCCGCAACGGCCGCCTCGGCTCCCACCTCCCATGGGGAGACCCCCGCCGCGGCTGGGACTTCGTGTCCGCCGGGCACGGGGACGTCCCCTGGGAGGACGTCTTCCGCATGCTCCGCTCCATCGACTACTCCGGGCCCATCTCGGTCGAGTGGGAGGACGCGGGCATGGACCGCCTCCAGGGCGCCCCCGAGGCACTGGCCCGCCTCAAGGCTTTCGACTACGAACCGCCCACGGCGTCCTTCGACGCGGCGTTCAACAGCTGAGTCGGCAGCCCGGGCCGCGCGACCCGATCCGATGGTCGCGCGGCCGGTCGGACGCGCCCGAAAACGGCTTTGTCCTGAAGTAGGAAAAAGTTCAACTCGCAGCTGTACAAGGGCTGTTCGGGCGGGACAAACGCGACTAGCGTCCTCCCCCGAACGCACGCACGGCGCACACCGCACACACCGCACACACATGGCACTCACGGCACAGATCCCCCCGGGGTGACGGCGCGCCCCGGCGTCACGCACGACCCGCCCCTCTGTCCGGAGGAACCCGTGCACAGGAAACGCCTGAGAACCCGCAACGCACTCGCCCTGCTCACCGGCACCCTGCTCGCCGCGGCCTCGCTCACCTTCTCGGCTGCCGCGGCCCCCGCACCCGTGGCCGGCACGGCCGCGGCCGAGGACTTCCAGCAGGTCACCCTCGCCAAGGGCGCGGAGGAGGTCGGCGAGCCCATGTCGCTGGCCGTGCTGCCGGACCGCAAGGTCCTGCACACCTCGCGCGACGGCGTGCTGCGCCTCACCGACGAGAACGGCACCACCAAGGTCGCCGGCAAACTCGACGTCTACAGCCACGACGAAGAGGGCCTCCAGGGCGTCGGCGTCGACCCGAACTTCAGCGAGAACCGCGCGATCTACCTCTACTACGCGCCCCCGCTGAACACCCCGGCGGGCGACGCCCCCAACGACGGCACCGCGGCCGACTTCGCCCCCTTCGACGGCTACAACCGGCTCTCCCGCTTCACCCTCGACACCGACGGCACGCTGAACAAGGAGTCCGAGAAGAAGGTCCTCGACGTCCAGACGTCGCGCGGCATCTGCTGCCACGTCGGCGGCGACATCGACTTCGACAAGGACGGCAACCTGTACCTGTCGACCGGCGACGACTCCAACCCGTTCGCCTCCGACGGCTACACGCCCATCGACGAGCGCACCACCCGCAACCCGGCCTACGACGCCCAGCGTTCGTCCGGCAACACCAACGACCTGCGTGGCAAGATCCTGCGCGTCAAGGTCGCGGCCGACGGCTCGTACACCGTCCCCGAAGGCAACCTCTTCGCGCCCGGCACCGACAAGGCGCGCCCCGAGATCTACGCGATGGGTTTCCGCAATCCGTTCCGGATGAGCGTCGACAAGCCCACCGGCACCGTCTACGTCGGCGACTACGGGCCCGACGCGGGCACCGCGTCGGACACCCGCGGCCCGGCCGGACAGGTCGAGTTCGCCCGCGTGACGAAGGCCGGCAACTTCGGCTGGCCGTACTGCACCGGGAACAACGACGCCTACGTGGACTACGACTTCGCGACGCAGGCCTCCGGCGCCAAGTTCGACTGCGCGGCGCCGAAGAACACCTCGCCGCACAACACCGGCCTCACCGACCTGCCGCCCGCGCAGGCCGCCTGGATCCCCTACGACGGCGGCTCCCTCCCGGAGTTCGGCTCCGGCTCCGAGTCCCCGATGGCAGGCCCCGTCTACCGGTACGACTCCGCCAACACCTCCCCGGTGAAGTTCCCCGAGGCGTACGACGGGGACTTCTTCGCCGGTGAGTTCGGCCGGCAGTGGATCAAGCGGATCGAGCAGGACGCGGACGGCAAGGTCTCCTCGATCAACCCGTTCCCCTGGACCGGCACCCAGGTGATGGACATGGCCTTCGGCCCCGACGGCGCGCTGTACGTCCTCGACTACGGCCTCTCCTGGTTCGGCGGCGACGAGAACTCCGCCCTGTACCGCATCGAGAACGCCACCGAAGGACACTCGCCGACCATCGACGCCAAGGCCGACAAGACGTCCGGCCAGGCTCCCCTGAAGGTCAGGTTCACGTCCACGGCGTCCGACGCCGACGGTGACGCGCTCACGTACTCCTGGAACTTCGGCGACGGCACCACTGGTACCGGCGCCTCGCCCAGCCACACCTACAAGAAGAACGGCACCTACACCGCGACCGTGACCGCCAAGGACTCCACGGGACGCACCGGCAGCGCCGATGTGCACCTCACCGTCGGCAACACCGCGCCCAAGGTGACCCTGGAACTGCCCGCCGACGGCCAGCTGTTCACCTTCGGCGACAAGGTTCCCTTCAAGGTGAAGGTCACCGACCCGGAGGACGGGGCGATCGACTGCTCCAAGGTCAAGGTCACCCACATCCTCGGCCATGACAGCCACGGCCACCCGATCACCTCGGCCACCGGCTGCTCCGGCACCATCCAGACCAGCGCCGACAGCGAGCACGACCCGAACGCCAACGTCTTCGGTGTCTTCGACGCCGAGTACACCGACAAGGGCGCCAACGGTCAGCCCGCCCTCACCACGCACGACCAGCACGTCACCCAGCAGAAGCACCGCCAGGCCGAGCACTACGGCGACTCCAAGGGTGTGTCGGTCGTCAGCCACGACGCGGCCAACGGCGGCAAGGCCGTCGGCACCATCGAGAACGGCGACTGGATCTCCTTCAAGCCGTACGCGATCGGGAACGCCAAGTCCCTGAAGGCGCGCGTCGCCTCCGCAGGCAGTGGCGGCACCCTGGAGATCCGCACCGGCTCGGCCACCGGCCGGCTCGTCGGCAGCGCCAAGGTCGCACCCACCGGCTCCTGGGA
Organism: Streptomyces sp. NPDC002790; assembly: GCF_040295505.1. Lineage (NCBI taxonomy): Bacteria > Bacillati > Actinomycetota > Actinomycetes > Kitasatosporales > Streptomycetaceae > Streptomyces > Streptomyces sp. NPDC002790. The sequence goes on from NZ_JBEOVM010000079.1 coordinate 21,668, forward strand.
GACGTACGCGGACGTCACCACGTCCATCAGCAAGCAGACCACCAAGAGCACCACGCTCTTCCTGGTCTTCAAGGGCTCGGGCGACAAGAACCTGTTCGAGATCGACGACTTCACCTTCACCACGAGCTGAGAGGAGCAGGACAGCATGCGCACCTCCGTACGCATCGGCCTCGCGACGGCCGCCGCCGCCCTGCTCGTCGGTGGGCTCACCGTCCCGGCCACCTCGGCGCCCGAGGGCGCCCGGGCCCGGGACCGGGTCCTGGTGTTCTCCAAGACCGCCGCGTTCCGGCACGACTCCATCCCCGAGGGCATCGCCGCCCTCAAGGAACTCGGCGCCGCCGACAAGCTCGCCGTGGACACCACCGAGGACGCGAGCGCCTTCACCCCGGGCAACCTCGCCCGGTACAAGGCCGTCGTCTTCCTCTCCACCACCGGCGACGTGCTCGACGCCACCCAGCAGAAGGCGTTCGAGGGCTACGTAGCCAAGGGCGGCGGCTACCTGGGCGTGCACGCCGCCGCCGACACCGAGTACGACTGGAACTACTACGGCGGCCTCGTCGGCGCCTGGTTCCAGGGGCATCCGGCGATCCAGCCGGCCACGGTCCGCGTCGAGGACCACAAGCATCCGGCGACCCGCGGGCTGCCGGACGCCTGGCAGCGCACCGACGAGTGGTACAACTACCGCTCCAACCCGCGCGAGAACGTCCATGTACTCGCGTCCCTCGACGAGACGACGTACACCGGCGGCACCATGAACGGCGACCATCCGATCGCCTGGTGCCAGAACTACGGCGGCGGGCGTTCCTTCTACACCGGCGGCGGACACACCAAGGAGTCCTACGCCGACCCCGCGTTCCGCAGCCATCTGCGCGGCGGCCTGAAGTACGTCACCGGGCTGGCCGCGGCCAACTGCCGCCCGAACACCGGCTACCGGGACATCTTCAACGGCGAGACGCTCGACGGCTGGAAGCAGGCGGGGCCCGGCGGCTTCGCCGTGGACCCGGCCAAGGGGACGCTCAATTCCCAAGGCGGCATGGGTCTGCTCTGGTACCAGGCCAAGGAGCTGCACTCGTACTCCCTGAAGCTCGACTGGAAGATGGCGAGCGCCGACGGTGACGACAACTCGGGTGTCTTCGTGGGCTTTCCGGCCTCCGACGACCCCTGGTCGGCCGTCGATAAGGGCTACGAGATCCAGATCGACGCCACCGACGCACCCGACCGCACCACCGGCGCGATCTACTCCTTCCAGTCCGCCGACCTCGCGGCCCGCGACAAGACCCTGAAGCCGCCGGGGGAGTGGAACTCGTACGAGGTCAAGGTGCGGGGCGAGCACCTTGAGCTGTTCCTCAACGGAGTCAAGATCAACGACTTCACCAACAAGGACCCCGAGCGGAGCCTGACCGACGGCTACATCGGCCTGCAGAACCACGGCGACTCCGACCAGGTGTCCTTCCGCAAGATCCGCCTGAAGGAACTCGACCCTGCGTCCAACTCGGGCGCGCTGCCCGGAGCGGGGGACTAGGACGGCGGCGGGCGAGGGACGCCGGACCCCCGCCCGCCGTCTTGCCCCGCCGGGAACGGCGGGGCACCCAGCGGGTTCGCGCCCAGGTGGTTCGCGCCCAGCTGGTTCGCGCAGATGCGCACGCATGGCTTCACGACTGGTTCCACGCATGGCTTCACGTTCGACTAGGAGGCTGCCCATGTCCGCCGGACCGTCCTGCCCTTCGTCCCCGCCCGGCCCCCGGTTCGGTGTGTGGCTGGTCGGGGCCCGCGGCTCCGTCGCCACCACGGCGATCGCGGGGTGCGCCGCCATCGGCGCCGGGCTGCATTCGCCGTCCGGCATGGTCACGGAGACCGAGCCGTTCACCACGGTGGGCCTGCCGTCCCTGACGTCCCTCGTCTTCGGCGGCCACGACACCCTCGACTGCCCGCTCCCCAAGCGCGCCGAACAGCTCGCCGCCGGGGGAGTGCTGCCGCACGGACTTCCGGGAGCGGTGGGCGCCGAACTCGCCGCCGCCGACCGGGAGATCGTGCCCGGCCGACCGCTGCCCGGCGACGGCCGCCCCCAGGACGAGCTGATCGCCGCCTTCACCGCCGACATCCAGTCCTTCGTACGACGCCACGCCCTGGCCGGGGCCGTCGTCGTGAACGTCGCCTCCACCGAGGCGCCACCACGCGGGGACGAGCTCCCGGCCAGCTCCCTGTACGCCGCGGCGGCCCTGCGCGCCGGCCTTCCGTACATCAACTTCACCCCCTCCACGGGACTCCACCACCTCTCTCTTCAGCACGCGGCGCACACCGCGGGCGTCCCCTACGCGGGCCGCGACGGCAAGACCGGGCAGACGCTGCTGCGGTCCGTGCTCGGCCCGATGTTCCGCAAGCGCGCGCTCGACGTGCGCGCGTGGTCCGGCACCAACCTCCTCGGCGGCGGTGACGGCGCCGCCCTCGCCGATCCGGCCGCGGCCGCCGCGAAGAACGCCGGCAAGGAACGCGTCCTCGCCGACACCCTCGGCGCCGTCCCGCAGGGCGAGGTCCACATCGACGACGTCCCGGCGCTCGGCGACTGGAAGACGGCCTGGGACCACATCGCCTTCGACGGTTTCCTCGGCGCGCGGATGACCCTGCAGACCACGTGGCAGGGCTGCGACTCGGCCCTCGCCGCGCCCCTCGTCCTCGACCTCGTGCGCCTGCTGCTGAGCGCCGCGGAGTCCGGACTGACCGGCCCACGGCCCGAGTTGGGCTTCTACTTCAAGGATCCCGACCCCGGCGCGTCCTCCGACCTGGACCGCCAGTACGAGTCCCTTCTCTCCTTCGCGGAGCGCCTGCGGGACGGTGCGGCGTGAGTGGGGAGGGGGTGGGGGAGCGGGGGCCGGCGTCGCGAGGCCGGGCGTGGGTCGAACTCCTGCGGCTCCCGGCCCTGTTCACCGTGCCGGGGGACGCCTTGGCCGGGGCCGCCGCGGCAGGGGCCCGGCCCACCCGCGGCACGTTCCTCGCCGTCGGCGCCTCCGTCAGCCTGTACGCGGCGGGCATGGCGCTCAACGACTGGGCCGACCGCGACGAGGACGCCCGCGACCGCCCGCACCGCCCACTGCCCTCCGGACGCATCCGCCCGGGCCACGCGCTGATCGCGGCGGGAGCGCTGACCGGCACCGGCCTCGCCCTGGCCTCCCGTGCCGGCCGGACGACCGGCACGCTGGCGACGGCCCTCGCGGCGACGGTGTGGGCATACGACCTGCACCTCAAGCACACCGCGGCGGGCCCGGCAGCGATGGGCGCCGCCCGCGGCTTGGACCTGCTCATGGGCGCGGCGGCGACAGCCCCTGCGGCGGCGACAGTGCCTGCGGCGGCGACAGTGCCTGCGGCGGCGACAGTGCCTGCGGCGGCGACAGCCCCTGCGGGGGCGATGGCGCCTTCGGCCGGGGTGCGCGGCGCCCTGGTGCCGGTGCTCGCCGCGGCCGCCACCCTGGCCACCCACGCGACCGCGGTCACCACCGTCTCCCGCAGCGAAGCCCAGGGTGGCTCCGTCGTCGGGCCCTTGACGGCCCTGGCCACGGGTGCCGCGATCGCCGCCGCGCTCCTGGCCCCGCAGGGGAGGGGCCCCCGCCTGGCGTGGGGCGACGGCCGGGGCACCCTCGTCCTCCCCGTCGCCGCATACGCCGCCACCGCCCTGCGCCCCCTCTTCCACGCCGCGCTCAACCCCTCGCCCCCGCTCACCCAGCGCGCCGTCGGCGCCGGGATTCGCGCGCTCGTCCCCCTCCAGTCCGCGCTGGCCGCCCGCTCCGGCGCCCCCGTGAGCGCCCTGGCCACCCTCGCCCTCGCTCCGCTCGCCCGCCGCTTCGCGAAGAAGGTGAGCGTCACATGACCGCGACCGGCCCCGAACGTGCCGCGCTCCCGCCCCGCTGGGGTTACGGCACCAACGGCCTCACCGACCTGCGCCTCGACGACGCCCTCGGCCTCCTCGCCGACCTCGGCTACGACGGTGTCGGGCTCACCCTCGACCACATGCACCTCGACCCGCTCGCCCCGGACCTTGCGGCGCGCACCCGCGAGGTGGCCCGCGCCCTTGACCGGCACCGGCTCACGGTCACCGTGGAGACCGGCGCCCGTTACGTTCTCGACCCACGCCGCAAACACGGCCCCTCCCTCCTCGACCCGGACCCCGACGCCCGGGCCCTACGTATCCGACTGCTCGTCCGCGCCGCCCAGGCCGCCGCCGACCTGGGCGCCCACGCGGTGCACTGCTTCAGCGGCGTGACCCCCGACGGCACCGACCCGGACACCGCGTGGAAGCACCTCGCCGCAGCGCTCACCCCCGTACTGGAAGCCGCCGACTCCGCCGGTGTGCCGCTCGCCATCGAGCCCGAACCCGGCCATCTCCTCGCCACGCTGGCCGACTTCCACCGGCTGCGCCGCGACCTGGGCAGCCCCGAGGCGCTCGGCCTGACCCTCGACATCGGGCACTGCCAGTGCCTGGAGCCGCTGCCTCCCGCCGACTGCGTCCGCGCGGCGGCGCCCTGGCTGCGGCATGTGCAGATCGAGGACATGCGCCGGGGCGTCCACGAGCATCTGCCGTTCGGCGAAGGGGAGATCGACTTCCCGCCCGTGCTCGACGCCCTCGCCGCCACCGGCTACCGCGGCCTGACCGTCGTCGAACTGCCCCGCCACTCCCACGCGGGCCCCCAACTGGCCTCCCAATCAATCGACTTCCTGCGTGCTGTGACCCCGTCGGCGCTGCGAGGAGGTACCCCATGACGTACGACACCGACACCGTCTCCCTCCCGGCCCTCGGCGTCGTCCGTGAACGGCTCGACGCCGCGCTGGACGACACCGCCCGCGCCTGGCTGCACGCGGCGCTCACCGACGCGGCCACGCACCCAGCCGACGAAGCGCGCGAACACCCCCTCCCGGCATGGCAATTGCGCTTCGCCGAAGCCGGCCGCCGCGCCGGCGACGAACACGCGGACGCCGCCCGGCTCCTGCTGCTGCACGCCGCCAGAGCAGACACCGCCACGCTCGCCGCGCTGTACACCCAGGGCAGCGCCGCCGAACGCCGCGCCGTACTGCTCGCCCTGCCCCACCTGGTGGCAGGCCCGGACGCCCTCCCGCTGGTCGAGGACGCCCTGCGCGCCAACGACACCCGCCTGGTGGCGGCCGCCGTCGGGCCGTACGCCGCCACGCACCTGCCCGCCCACGCGTGGCGGCACGCCGTCCTCAAGTGCCTGTTCACCGGGGTACCGGTGGACGCCGTGGCGCTGCTGACCGACCGCGCCCGCGGCGACGGCGAACTCGCCCGCATGCTGGCCGACTTCGCCGACGAGCGCACCGCCGCCGGGCGCCCCGTCCCCGACGACCTGCACCGCGTCCTGGCCCGCACCGCGCCCGAGCCCCTGACGGAGAACCGGGCCGATCCCCACGGCAAGGAGTCCTGATGCGCATCTTCGACCCCCACATCCACATGACCTCGCGCACCACCGACGACTACAAGGCGATGCACGCCGCCGGGGTGCGGGCCCTGGTGGAACCCGCCTTCTGGCTCGGCCAGCCCCGCACGTCGCCCGCCTCCTTCTACGACTACTTCGACTCCCTCCTGGGCTGGGAGCCCTTCCGCGCCGCCCAGTACGGGATCGCGCACCACTGCACGATCGCCCTCAACCCCAAGGAGGCGAACGACCCGCGCTGCACCCCCGTCCTGGACGCGCTGCCCCGCTACCTCGTGAAGGACAACGTCGTCGCCGTCGGCGAGATCGGCTACGACTCCATGACCGCCGCCGAGGACACCGCGCTCGCCGTCCAGCTTCAACTGGCCGCCGACCACGGCCTGCCCGCCCTCGTGCACACCCCGCACCGCGACAAGCTCGCCGGGCTTCGCCGCACCCTCGACGTCGTCCGCGAGTCCGCGCTGCCCGTCGAGCGGGTCCTGATCGACCACCTCAACGAGACCACCGTCAAGGAGGCCAAGGACTCCGGCGCCTGGCTCGGCTTCTCCGTCTACCCGGACACCAAGATGGACGAGGAGCGGATGGTGGAGATCCTGCGCGTCCAAGGGCCGGATAAGGTCCTCGTCAACTCCGCGGCCGACTGGGGCAACAGCGACCCGCTCAAGACCCGCAAGGTCGCCGACGCCATGCTCGCCACCGGCTTCACCGCCGACGACGTCGACCACGTGCTGTGGCGCAACCCGGTCGCGTTCTACGGGCTCAGCGACCGCCTGCGACTCGACGTCCCGGCGACGGAACCCGCTACCCACGAAGGCAACTCGGTCCTGCGCGGCGGTGAGTGACCCATGCGCTTCCGGCACCCCGACGGCTCCACCGTCCACCTCGCGTACTGCACCAACGTGCACCCCGCCGAGACCCTCGACGGCGTCCTCGCCCAACTGCGCGACCACTGCGAACCCGTGCGCAAGCGCCTCGGCAGGGACCGACTCGGCATCGGCCTGTGGCTCGCGAGGGACGCTGCCCGCGCCCTCGTCACCGACCCCACCGCGCTGCGCGGACTGCGCGCCGAACTCGACCGGCGCGGCCTCGAGGTCGTCACCCTCAACGGCTTCCCCTACGAGGGGTTCGGCGCGGCGGAGGTCAAGTACCGCGTCTACAAGCCGGACTGGGCCGACGAGGAGCGCCTCACCCACACCGTCGACCTGGCCCGGCTGCTCGGCGCCCTGCTGCCCGCCGACGCCACCGAGGGCACCGTCTCCACCCTGCCGCTCGCCTGGCGCACCGCGCACGATCCGCCGCGCGCCGAACGGGCCCGTGACGCCCTGCGCACCCTCGCCGAACGCCTCGACACCATCGAGGAGCTGACCGGCCACTCGATCCGCGTCGGCCTTGAACCCGAACCCGGCTGCACCGTCGAGACCACCGGCGACGCCATCGGCCCCCTCACCGACGTCGCCCGCACCGACCGTATCGGCCTGTGTCTGGACACCTGCCACCTCGCCACCTCCTTTGAAGAACCCGACACCGCGCTCGACGCCCTGGGCGCCGCCCACATCCCCGTCGTGAAGGCGCAACTCTCCGCCGCGCTCCATGCCGAACAGCCCCATCTGCCCGAAGTCCGGGCCGCGCTCGCCGCGTTCGACGAGCCCCGCTTCCTGCACCAGACCCGGGCCTGTGCCGACGGCGCCCTGCATGGCGTCGACGACCTCGGCGAGGCCCTGGCTGGCGGTGGGCGGGGTGGTCTGCCGCAGGGGGTGCCCTGGCGGGCCCACTTCCACGTACCGCTGCACGCGGCTCCCGCCGCGCCTCTCACCTCCACACTCGATGTCCTCAAGGACGCGCTCGTCCGCCTCGTCGGTGGTGCGCGTCCGCTCACCCGTCACCTGGAGGTCGAGACCTACACGTGGCAGGCGCTGCCGGTGGCCTTGCGGCCGCGTGGGCGGCAGCAGTTGGCCGATGGCATTGCGGCGGAACTGGCCCTGGCCCGTGATCTGTTGACCGACCTCGGCCTCAAGGAGTTGCCATGACCTCCGGTCAGTCGTCGGATGCCCGGCGCGGCGCCGCCCCCACGCCACGGGGCTCCGCCCCGGACCCCGCTGCTCAATCGCCGCAGGGGCTTAAAAGGCCTGCTCAAG
>NZ_JBEOVM010000080.1:0-29026 GCF_040295505.1 Streptomyces sp. NPDC002790
CGCCGACCGGGTGGGGCCGCGCGGCGGGCGCGGCGCGGCACGACGGGTCGCCGCGCACCGGCTGCCTAGCGTCCGCGCCATGGACCTGATCGCTACGTTTCCGAAGGCGTACGGCCCGCGGCGGTGGGCGGCGGCTCTGCTGGGCGTGCTGCTCGCACTGGCCGCGCTGCCGGCCCTCGCCACCGGGGCGGACGCCGCCGAGCCGTCCGACTGCGCCAAGACGGAGTGGCCGTGGTCCTGCCTCGCGGAGTGCGAGAGCGGTGGTGACTGGGACGAGAACAGCGGCAACTCCTTCTACGGGGGCCTCCAGTTCCGGCAGTCCACCTGGGAGGAGCACGGTGGCCTGAAGTACGCGCCGCGCGCCGACCTCGCGACCCGTGCCGAGCAGATCAAGGTCGCGGAGGAGGTGCTGCGCACCCAGGGCTGGGAGGCGTGGCCGGTCTGCTCCAAGCGGTACGGCCTTGAGGGCCGCGTCCATGTGGTGCAGCGCGGCGACACGCTGGCGTCCGTCGCGCGGCGCTTCGAGGTGCAGGGCGGCGCGCAGGCGCTCTACAAGGCCAACCGCGACGTGATCGGGGACCACCCGGACCGGCTTGAGGAGGGCGCGACGCTGGTCATTCCCGAGCCGGGGGAGTAGTAGGGGCTGGTGGGGCTGGCAGGTTCGGCGGGAGTTCGGTGGCTTCGCCCCGGAACACGACCGTGCCGCGCCGGAGTTCGTAGACGAACACCGGTGTCCCGCGCAGGCCGGGCGGCAGGCGTTGCTCGGCGAGCACCACGCAGGCGTCGAGTTCGCGCAGCAGGGCGTACGTGCGGGTGGCGACCGGTGGGGCCATGCCCTGGGTGGGCTCGTCGACGAGGACGACGCGGGCGGGGGCGAGCAGGGCGCGGGAGACGGCGAGCATCCGCTGCTCGCCGCCGGAGAGGGTGCCGGCGCGGCGGGCGAGGAGGGGGCGCAGTTCGGGGTAGGCGTCGAGGGCCGTGGTGACGTCGCCTGGGCCTGGGCCCGTGGCCAGTCGGAGGTTCTCGGTGACGGTGAGGTCGGCGAAGACGGCCTGCCGGTCGGGCACGAAGCGCAGGCCGGCGGCGGCGCGGGCGTGGGCGGTGTGCCGGGTGACGTCGGCTCCGTCCCACACCACGGAGCCGGCCGTGAGCCGTACGGTGCCGGCGAGGGCGCGCAGGGCGGTGGTGCGGCCGGATCCGTTGGGCCCGAGCAGCACGGTGACCGCGTGGGCGGGGGCGGCGAGGGTGATGCCGTGGAGCGCTTCCAGGGGGCCGTAGCGGACGCGGGCGTCGCGCAGTTGGATGCCGCCGCCGGGGCCGGGTGTCACGAGGGCTCCGGGGCGCGGTCGAGGACGGAGTCCGGGGCGCCCGAGGCCACGATGCGGCCCGCCGCCATCACGTGCACGGTGTCCGCGAGTGCGGCGACGAGGTCCAGATCGTGTTCGACGACGAGTACGGCGGTGCCGTCGGCGGCGAGTGCCCTCAGTAGTCGGGTGAGGGTGGCGACCTCGGCGGGGTCGAGCCCGGCGGTCGGTTCGTCGAGCAGGAGCACGTGGGGGTCGCCGGCGAGGGCGCGGGCGAGTTCGACGCGGCGCAGTGTTCCCGTGGGGAGGCCGGTCGTGTCCTGCTCGGCCTGGAGGCCGAACAGGCGGGTCATCCGTTCCGTGGCTGCCGGGTCTCGTACGCGGGCCTGTTCGGCGCCGATGCGGATGTTGTCGGCCACGGTCAACGAGGGGAAGACGACGAGTTGTTGGAAGGTTCGGGCGATTCCGAGCCGGGTCCGGGCGTGGGCCGGGAGCCGGGTCACGTCGTGCGGTCCGAGGTGGACGTGGCCGGTGTCGGGGCGGACGGTGCCGGCGAGGCAGTGGAAGAGGGTGGTTTTGCCGGCGCCGTTGGGGCCTGTGACGGCGGTTACCTTGCCGGTGGGGATCCGAATGCCTATGTCCTGGAGGACGGGGCGGGTGGCGTAGGTGACGGTGAGGTGGGTGGCGGTGAGTACCGGTCTTGTCGCGGTGGGCCGTCCCGACGCCACGGGGCTCCGCCCCGGACCCCGCTGCTCAATCGCCGCAGGGGCTTGGTTTGGCTCGTCTGTCGTCGATGCTTGATTTTGCCCGTCTGCCGCCGGGGCTTGGAAGGTCTGCTCAATCGCCGCAGGGGCTTGAGGGGCTGCGGTTGGCCGTTGGCGCCTTGGGCAATCTGTCGCCTTGGGCGGCAGGGTGGGCAAGGCGGCCCACGGTGCCGCGCGACGGAGCGGGGGGCCCAGGCCACGGACCACCAGGACCGCCAGGACGCCGACCGTCAGTGCCGCCACTCCGCCCCGGGCACCGGCGTCGAGGCCCACCAACAGTCCCGCCCCGACCAACGCGGCGAAGGGGTTGTCCGCGCCCAGGACGACCACCGCCGCGAACCACAACAGGCCCCGCACCGGGTCGTACGCCGACGGGTCGAAGGAGCCAAGGCCGAACGTCAGCAGCCCGCCTCCCAGCGCCGCGAGCCCCGCCCCCGCCACGAACACCGCGACCTTCAGACCCGGCACCCCGACCCCCGCCGCCGACGCCCCCGCCTCATGGTCCCGGACCGCCGCGAGCGCCCGCCCCGTCCGCCCCCGACGCAGGGCCGCCACGACCGCCAACGCCCCGCCCAGCAGAGCGAGTTCGAGTACGTAGAACGCCCGGTCGTCCGCGAAGCCCGCGGGTCGCGCCGGTGTGAGGCCCGACGCCGCGTACGGCTGCGCGAACACGAACCGGCTCACTCCGCCCCCCACCGCGAACGTCGCCAGCGCCAGCGCGAGGCCGTGCCGCCGGATCGCGGGCGCGGCGGTCAGTAGCCCCAGGGGTGCCACCATCGCCGCGGCTATGAAGAGGGCCGGCAGGCCCGGGAGTTGGGGAAAGCCCGGGAAGTTGCCCGTGGTGAGCAGCGACGCGAAGAGGGCGCCCAGGCCTGCGAATGCGCTCTGACCAAGGGCGAGTTGGCCTGCTCTACCTGTTACCACCACCAGCGAAAGGAGGATCAGTGCCAGCGCCGGCACCTGGATCGACGTCCGCAGGTCCGAACCCGCGAACCCGAGCGGCAGCAGGAACAGCACCCCCGCCACCAGCCACGCCTCCCGCGGAGCGGCCCGCGTCCGGCGCGTCACCGCCGTCGGCAGCGCCCCCTTCCCGCCCACCCCCGGCAGCGCGAGCGCCGCGACCAGCAGCGCCACCACGAACAGATTCGCCCCCACCGCCTGGACGAGCGGCTCGGCCCACCCGCGCGGATGCAGCCGCGTCAACTGGCTCTGTGCGACCCCGATCGCGAGCGCCGCCCCCACCGCCACCCCGAGCCGCCGCATCCCCGCCGCGACCGCCACCGCCACGACCTCCATCACCAGCAACGGCAGACCGTACGGGTCAAGGCGTACGTAGGGGGCCAGGAGTACGCCCGTCAGGCCCGCGGTGAACGTGCCGAACGCCCAGCCCGCCGCCGCGACCCGGTCCGCGTCGATCCCGCCGAGCACGGCCAGCGGACGGTTGTCGACGACCGCCCGCAGCTCACCGCCGAACAGCGTCCACCGCGTCACCGCCCACACCGCGCCCCCGATCGCGCAGGCCACCGCGAGCTGCCCCCACGGCTCCCCGGGGACCAGCCTCGGCGCGTCCTCCTGCGCTCCCGTGCCCCACAGCAGCGCTGCCGCCCCGACCAGGAGGACGAAGACGCCGATCGACGCGACCAGGGGGCGCGCCGGATCGTCGCCGCCCGACAGAGCCAGCGGCCTGAACACCCAGCGTTCCAGGGCGAGTCCGAACCCCGGCGCCACCACCAGGAGCACCAGCGCCGCGGCCGCCCACAGGGGTGCGTCCCACACGACCACCAACTGCCGCAGCAGATACGCGCAGAGCATCGCGATCGCGCCGTGCGCGAAGTTCAGGACGCCCGTCGCCCGGTAGGTGACGATCAGGCCGATCCCGGTGAGCGCCGCCGCCGCTCCCACCGAGAGACCGGCGAGCGTGAGGTCGTACGTGAGGGACGACACCAACCCGGCTCCTCAACTCCCGGTGGGAGGTTCGCAGATGGGGCACGAGCCGAGGCCCGCCTCCGCGATCGCGCCCGCGTCCGCGGGGACCGCCCGCGGCTTGCCCTCGACGAGCGGGCAGTCGGCGCGGTGCCACAGCGTGCCGCCGGGCACCATCAGCAGCCGGCCGCTGGAGGCGAGCGGGGGCGCGGGATCCGGGGGGCTTGGCGCCGGATCGGCCGTGATCAGCAGCTCGTAGAGGCGCTCCACGCGCGACGCGGCGAGCGTGTTCCTGCCGTGCGTGAGGAGCACCGCGCCCGCGATGATCAGGGCCGCGCCCGGCACCGTACAGGAGGCCAGGTAGGGGAGTTGACGCTCGGCGAAGCGTTCGCCCGAGATGCCGTACCAGCCGACCACGCAGAGCGCCGCCCCGCCCGCGAGCGCCGCGGTCCCCGCCCACAGGGCAGGGTGCACAGAACGTAGTCGGGCAGTCCGCATCGCCGGCCCCCACTGGTGCGCGCGTGTGTCTGGCCTTGTCCGCCGATCGCTTGCACTATGCCTTCTGGAGTCCAACTCGGAAAGCTCCGGGGACAGTTGGCCGATCGCTTCGATCCCGTCGGCCCCGCCCGGACCGACACCCGGCGGTGAGCCTGATGGTTTTCGGGAGCACACCTCGTACACCCCGCGCGGCGCGCGGACGGGGAGCGGCGTTCGCGCTCGCCCTCGCCCTGGTCCTCGGCCCCGCCCTGGCGGCCTGCGGCGACGACAGCGGCGGTGACGACAGCGCCCCGCCGACGCCGAGCTCGAAGCCGCCCACGAGCAAGGAGCCGACGAGTGCGGAGCCCTCGTCGCAGCGGCCGAGCGACCGCGCGCCCGAGGACCGGGCCGGCGCGGAGAAGGAGATCAAGACCAACTGGAAGAAGTTCTTCGACCCGAAGGTGTCGATGGAGGAGAAGACCGGCGTCCTGGAGGACGGAGCCAAGATGGGTCCGGTCCTCAAGAGCTTCAGCGGCGACAAGCGCGGCGGCCAGGTGGAGGCCACCGTCACCAAGGTCGCCTTCACCTCGGGGACCGAGGCGGACGTGACGTACGCACTCGCCCTCAAGGGCGCCACCGTGCTGCCCGACGCCAAGGGGACGTCCGTCGAGCAGGGCGGCACCTGGAAGGTGTCCGTGAACACCCTGTGCGCGCTGGTGCAGTTGAGCGGCAATGCGTCGCCGGGCCCGGGCTGCTGAGGCGCTCGCCGCGAGCCTGACGGGCCTGGCCCTGGTGGCCCTCGCGGCCTGCGGGTCCCGGCTGCCGGAGAGTGACTTCGAGGGCCGAGGAACGCCGACGCCGCGCTCCACCGCGCCGCTCCGTGTCGGCATCGTCACCAGCGCCACGAGCCCCGTCGGCGGCGCCACCTTCACCGACACCCGCGACGGCGCACAGGCGTACTTCCGGAACCTGAATCGACGGGGCGGCATCCAGGGGCGCCGCGTCGAGGTGCACCTGTGCGACGACGGCGGCAGCGGCGTCGGCAACACCTCCTGCGTGCACAAGCTCGTCGACGAGCAGAAGGTCGTCGCCCTGGTGGCCACCACGTCGCTGGACTACGCGGGCGCGGAACGCGTCTCCCACGCGCGCGTGCCCGACATCGGCGGCCAGCCGATCGGCGCGGCCTACGACACGTATCCGCATCTGTACGGGATCTACGGCAGCCTCGCGCCGCGCCACGGGAAACCGGGTTGGGGCGGGAAGCTGTACGGCGGCACCGAGGTCTACCGCTACTTCAAGCGCGAGCACGGCGCCCGCACCGCCGCCGTCGTCTCCTACAACCAGGCCGCTTCGGCCGCGTACGCCCGCCTGGTGACGCGCGGCCTCAGGGCTGAGGGCTACAAGGTGGTCACTGAGCAGCTCGACTTCGCCCTGCCGAACTTCCGGGCCGCGGCCGCCGACCTGAAGGACGCGAAGGCCGACCTCGTCTTCGACGCCGTCGACGCCCACGGCAACGCGCGGCTCTGCGAGGCCATGGACCAGGTCGGCGCCCGCGTCACCGCGAAGGTCACGAACGTACAGAACTGGACCTCGTCCGTCAGGGCCGCCTACAAGAACGCGCCGCACTGCCGCGCCTCCCTGTGGGCCACCGGCGCGAGCCGCAACTACGAGGACACCGGGCACCCCGCCGTCCGTGCCTTCCGCGCCGCCACCAAGGACCTGAAGACGCACTCGCAGTGGCAACTGGAGGGCTGGGCCGCCGCCATGTGGTTCACGGACGCCGCCCGCTCCTGCCGGCGCGCGGTCACGCGTGCGTGCGTCGACCGTTTCATGGAGCGCGGCGTACGGTACTCGGCCGATGGCCTGCTGCTTCCCGTGACGTTCGAGAGGCTCGCGGAGCCGCCGAGAACTCGAGAGACGTGCCTGTCGGTCGCGCGGTGGACCGACACAGAAGGATGGGTCACCCGGAACGGTGGTATGACGCACACCTGTGCGGACGTTCCGCAGCTCTCCTACCAGCCATGACGTGATTCGTGACGTGATTACGGATGCGTGATGGGGCGAGCCGGTTCCCGAGAACGCCTACCAATCCGGCATCTGTTCAGGAACAACATGATGATGAGGAACAACCCTCGCCAGGTCATCCCCGTCTAACTACCCGGTAGGCGGAGAAGGCGGACTGTTCAGACAGATACGAGGGCGCATGCAGATTTCTTTTCTGATTCACAACGCGTACGGGATCGGAGGGACGATCCGCACCACGTACAACCTTGCCAGCGCGCTTGCCGACCATCACGACGTGGAAGTCGTGTCCGTCTTCCGGCACCGGGACGAGCCGGTGTTCGCACCGGACCCGCGCATACGGGTGCGCCACCTGGTCGACCTGCGCAAGGGCTCCGCCGGGTACGAGGGCGATGACCCGGAGTTCCAGCGCTCCGCCACGGTCTTTCCGCGCAGCGAGGGGCGCTACGAGCAGTACAGCGCGCTCACCGACCGGCGGATCGCCGAGCACCTCGGTTCCCTGGAAGCCGATGTCGTCGTCGGCACCCGGCCCGGCCTCAATGTGCACCTCGCGCGGGAGACCAGGCGCGGCGTGCTGCGCGTCGGCCAGGAGCACCTCACCCTCGGCACGCACTCCGCCGCGCTCCGCGGTGAACTGCGCGGCAGCTACCGGGCCCTCGACGCGCTGACCACGACCACGGAGGCCGACGCCCACGCCTACCGCGAGCGGCTGCGACTCCCCGGCGTGCGCATCCAAGCGATGCCCAACCCGGTACCGGAGCCCGGCATCGCGCCCGCCGACGGCAGCGGCAAATGGGTCGTGGCGGCCGGCAGGCTCGCGCCCGTGAAGCGCTACGACCTGCTGGTGCGCGCCTTCGACCAGGTGCGCGCCGAGCGGCCCGACTGGCGCCTGCGCATCTACGGGGGCGGCAAGCAGAAGGACAAGCTGCGCACGCTCATCGACGAGCTCGGCCTCTACAACCACGTGTACCTCATGGGGCCCGCCCACCCCATCGAGCCGGAGTGGGCGAAAGGTTCCATCGCCGCCGTGACCTCGACCTACGAGTCCTTCGGGATGACGATCGTCGAGGCGATGCGCTGCGGTCTTCCGGTGGTCGCCACCGACTGCCCGCACGGTCCCGGCGAGATCATCGACAACGGTGTCGACGGCCGGCTCGTCGAGGTCGGCAGCGTCGAGGCCATCTCCGGTGGCCTGCTCGAACTCATCAACAACGACGCCCTGCGCCAGGAGATGAGCGCCCACGCCCTCAGCCGTTCCGAGCGCTTCGACCCGGCGCGGATCGCCGAGCGCTACGAGGACCTGTTCGGCTCGCTCACCGCGCGCGGCGGCTCCGTGGGCCTGCTGCACCGGGCCCGCGGCTCGCTCATCGACGGCGCCCACGCGGTGCGCGACGCCCTACGACCGCAGCGGAAGGGACACCCCGCATGACAGCCCCCACGGCCCCGCCCCCGCCGTGCCCCGAAGACAGCGACAGGAGCGTCCGCATGCCGCCCCGAGCCGACTGCATCGCCGACTCCGCCGGCGGGCTCACCTTCGACGTCACCGACCACGGTTCGCCCGACCCGGCCAGCCTGGTGCTCGTCGACCGGGCCTCCGGGCACACGGTGCGGCTGCCGCTCACGCCGACGGGCGAGGGGCGGCTGCGCGCGTCGCTGCCGATAAGCGTCTCCCTCGAGGAGGGCCGCTGGGACGCGTACGCACAGGTCGCGGGGGACGATCCGGTGCGGCTCGTGCCGGGAGTCAACGATCTGCGCTCCCTGGTGGACCGGGCGCCGAGCGGCTCGCGCGGCTACGTCGCCGTACGCATCCCGTACGTCACCAAGAACGGCAACCTCACCGTGCGCAGCTGGCTGCGGGCGCCGCACGCGGAGGCCGGTGAACTGCTCATCGACGACGGCGAACTGACCGTTCAGGGGCGGGTCTACGGCGCCGGGTTCACGGCGAAGGCGTACGCGGAGATCCGCTCCCGCGCGGTGCGCGGCCCCGTACTCCGCGGCGAACTGGACTGGGACGGGCCGAGGTTCACGCTCCGCATCGGCTACGACGAGCTGCGCGAGGGCCGTTGGGACCTGTGGCTGCGGCCCGCGGGGGACGACGGGCCCCAGGTGCGGCTCGCCCGGCTGCTCGACGACATAGCCGACAAGAAGCCGATCTTTGCGTACCCGGTGTCGCGGGTGGCCGTCGCGGGCCGCGGCGAACTGGCCGCGGAGGCCTACTACACGGGGGCCAACGACCTTTCGGTGCAGGTGAGTTCGGTCCAGGACCAGACCTGAACCAGGCGTCCTAGTTCTTGTGCCCGGACTCCAGCGGCCGGTCCTCGAAGGCCGCGAACTCCGGGTGGTGCAGGTCGAAGGCCGGGGACTCCGAGCGGATCCTCGGCAGCGTGACGAAGTTGTGGCGCGGCGGTGGGCAGGCCGTCGCCCACTCCAGGGAACGGCCGTACCCCCACGGGTCGTCGACCTCGACCTTCACGCCGTACTTCGTCGTCCGCCACACGTTGTAGAGGAACGGCAGCGTGGACAGGCCGAGCAGGAACGCTCCGATCGACGAGAGGGTGTTGAGCAGCGTGAAGCCGTCCGCCGCCAGATAGTCCGCGTACCGGCGCGGCATGCCCTCCGCGCCCAGCCAGTGCTGGACCAGGAACGTCGTGTGGAAGCCGACGAACAGCGTCCAGAAGTGGATCTTGCCGAGCCGTTCGTCGAGCAGCTTCCCCGTCAGCTTCGGCCACCAGAAGTAGAAGCCGGCGAAGGTCGCGAAGACGACCGTGCCGAACACCACGTAGTGGAAGTGCGCCACCACGAAGTACGAGTCGGTGACATGGAAGTCCATCGGCGGCGAGGCGAGGATGACGCCGGTCAGGCCCCCGAAGAGGAACGTGGTCAGGAAGCCGACCGACCACAGCATCGGCGTCTCGAAGGACAGCGAGCCCTTCAGCATCGTCCCGGTCCAGTTGAAGAACTTCACGCCCGTGGGCACCGCGATCAGGAACGACATGAACGAGAAGAAGGGCAGCAGCACCCCGCCGGTGGCGAACATGTGGTGCGCCCACACGACCACCGACAGGCCCGTGATCGCCATCGTCGCGCCGACCAGCATCGTGTAGCCCCAGATCGGCTTGCGGCTGAAGACCGGCAGGATCTCGCTGATGATCCCGAAGAAGGGCAGCGCGATGATGTAGACCTCCGGATGCCCGAAGAACCAGAAGAGGTGCTGCCACAGCAGCGCCCCCCCGTACTGGGCCTCGAACACCACGGAGCCGAACCGCCGGTCCGCCTCCAGGCAGAGCAGCGCGGCCGCGAGGACGGGGAACGCGAGCAGCACCAGGATCGACGTGAACAGCGTGTTCCACGTGAAGATCGGCATCCGGAACATCGTCATGCCGGGCGCCCGCATCCCGATGATCGTGGTCAGGAAGTTCACCGAGCCGAGGATCGTGCCGAACCCGGCGAGCGCGAGCCCCATGATCCACAGGTCGGCGCCGACACCGGGGGAGCGGGTCAGGCTGTTCAGCGGCGCGTACGCGAACCAGCCGAAGTCCGCGGCCCCGCCCGGCACCACGAGCGAGCCGAGCACGATCAGGCCGCCGAAGAGGAACAGCCAGTACGAGAACATGTTCAGGCGCGGGAACGCGACGTCGGGCGAGCCGATCTGCAGCGGCATGATCTCGTTGGCGAAGCCCGCGAAGGTCGGCGTCGCGAACAGCAGCAGCATGATCGTGCCGTGCATCGTGAACAGCTGGTTGTACTCCTCGTTGGAGAGCATCTGCAGGCCGGGGCGGGCGAGTTCGGCCCGCATGAGCAGGGCCATGACCCCGCCGATCAGGAAGAAGCCGAACGACGTGATCAGGTAGAGGTGGCCGATCTTCTTGTGGTCGGTCGTGGTCAGCCAGTCCACGACGATCCGCCCCGGGTGTCGCTCGCGCGGCACCCCCACCGTCGCAGGCCCGGCCTGCACCCCGGTCGTACCCATCGCTTGCCCCCTCGCTGCTGCGCGCCTCGGGCCTGCTGCGGACTCACGACATGATGCGCGCGTGCACCCCCGTGGCGACAGAGGGCGTACCCCTGTTTCTGGCATGGACAGATAATTCCCGGACGGCCTCAACTCGCCCGTGCGGCCGTCGGATTCGAAAAGGCGCGGGGAATTGCGCTAAAGGGTGCGGGGCTCGTGTAGACGGTCCGGCGGAGGATATTCGGTGGACCGCGACAATTCGATAGGGTCGGGCGTTACGGGCGAAAGTAAGGGACAAGTAAGAGGCAAGGAACGCTCGATCGTGTGAGGAACTCTTAAAAAACAACTGTCGTGATCTTGTGACAAAAGCGTGACCCGCGGCCTACCGTTGGCCGCATGGCACCCATCCCCACCCCGCCGGCGGAACCACAGGACAATCCGGACACGTACGTCGGGCTCGACGCGCACAGCGCCGAGTCGCAGGCGGGCGCGCGTGGCTGGTCCACGGTCAGGCAGCTGCCGCCGGGCGCGATCATCACCATGGAGTACCTGGCAGGGCGGCTCAACTTCGAGGTCACCGAGGGAAAGGTGACGCGCTGCTGGAAGGGCTGAGGGCCCCCGGCCTGCCGTCCGCGGCCCCTGAGACATGCGAAGGCCCCCGAACCTGAAAGAGGTTCGGGGGCCTTCGCGGTGCGGGGCTTGGCTGTGCGTACCGGGCCCCGCCGTCTGGTGGGCGCGCTCAGGACACCGGTCTGGTCGACGGCGTCGCGCGCGTGACTCGCTCCGTGGCCGGTCGGCGGCTGCCCGCCGGGGTGATCGGCGTGCGCTCGCCGCGCGGGGTGTGCGGGCCCTGCGGAAGCAGCTGGCGTTTCGACCTGGTGGCGCCGACGGACTCGCGCGTGCGGGTCGGGCTCATCGCGGGGACCGGGACGGGATCGGACTCCGGTCGTGGCAGCCGGGCGCCGGAGCGGCCGCGCAGCCGGTCGCGCCACGCGAGGATCCACGCCTCGACGCGGGTCACCAGCGGCTCGAGCCAGGGCAGCGCGAGCAGGATGAGCAGGCCCGCGGCCCAGCCGAGCAGTACGTCGCTCAGCCAGTGCGTACCGAGATAGACCGTGGTCAGGCCGACGCTCAGGGAGATCACCGCGGAGGCCGCGGACAGCCAGCGCCTGGCCCGCGGGGTGGAGGCGAGGAAGGCGAGGATGCCCCAGGTCACCACCGCGTTCGAGGTGTGGCCCGAGGGGAATATGTCGCCGCCCTGCCACATCTCGCTCGACCCGATGGTGGTGGCGTAGTGCGGGCCGGCGCGGCCCATACCGTACTTGGCGGCGCCCACCGTCACGTTGAGCAGCAGCAGCGCGGTGCCGAACATCAGCAGCGGCCGCAGCGTGTGCTGTCTCCAGGAGCGCCAGCCGAGCCACGCCGTCACCATGACGGCCGTCGGGCCGCGCTGGCCGAGGACGACCCAGTAGTCGAGAAAGGCGTGGATGCCGGGCCACTGCTGGTACGGCCGGAAGAACATGACCTGCCAGTCGATCGCGACCAGCTGCGAGGTGACGAGCACCGCCAGCACGATCGCGAGGTAGAAGGACAGGGTCAGCCCGAAGAGTACGACCCGGTGCCGGCTCATGTGGGGGATGTCCACATGAGCCGGTCGTTCGGGCTCGCGATCGAGCCTGGCGAAGACCCGCTCCACACGGCGGGTCAGGTTTCGTTCGGTACGCACCCAATCGACGCTACAGCGACCGACAGGTGGACCGACGCGAATCAGGGGCTTTGTGATGACGATGTGATGTGGGATTGATCTCAGATGGCCGAATATTCCCACGATTTCAGTTACCCGGAAGGAAAGGTTCCCGAATTCAAAGATCGTTTCCGGGGCTCATTATATGACGCTTATGAATGCGTTCACCTGATACCCGTGCGGAATTGGCCGTTCACCCACCGCTCACGGCGGACCCGACCCGTTCAGCCAGAACGCTCCGTAGGCCGCCGACAACACTGCGAGACCGCCGACCACCCACGCCGCCCTGGCCGTACGCCACCGGGCGAGCGCCACCGCGAGCGGCAGCAGCAGCGGGAACGCGGGCAGCAGCAGCCGCGGCTTCGAGCCGAAGTACCCCGAGGCGCACAGCGCGAGCACGACCACGACGCCCGTGTAGACGAGCACCGGCAGCGGCTGGCGCTGCCGCACACCGGCGACGTACAGCCAGATCACCAGCGCGACCCCGACGATCAGACCCACCCCGGTGAGCGCGCCCAGCGGTGACGTGAACTGCTCGGCGACGAACCCGGCGAAGGCCGCGCCCCCGTCGAAGCCGTTGCCCCACTGCGCCTGCACGTCGAGATAGCCGAAGAGCCCGCCACCGGTCCGCCGCCCGACCCACAGCACGTACGCCGCGGCGCCCGCCGGAGCGAGCAGCACCCCGAGCACGAGCCGCCACGAGACCCGCCGCTCCCGCCGGACCCACAGCGCCGCCGCCACCCACACCGCCACCACGACGGCCGCCCCGATCGGCCGGGTCAGGCCCGCGAGCGCGGCGAGCGACCCCGCGCCCACCCAGTGCCGGCGCAGCACCGCGTGCAGGCCCCACGCCGCGAGCGCCGTGAACAGCGCCTCGCTGTACGCCATCGACGCCACGATCCCGACGGGCAGCGCACCCCACAGCACCGCGAGCCAGATCCCGGCGGCCCGCCCGTGCAGCAGATCCCCGACGGCGAAGATCCCCCACGCCGCCGCGAGCGAGGCGAGCAGACTCACCACGAGACCCGCGTCCGCGTACGGCAGGGGGCTGACCGCCGAGACGGCGCGTTCGAGCCACGGAAGCAGCGGAAAGAACGCGAGGTTCGAGTGCACGGTGCCGTCGGGCAGCGTCACCGACCAGCCGTAGCCGTGCTCGGCGATCCGCGTGTACCAGAGCGAGTCCCAGCGGGCCGTGAGCAGTGTGTGCGCGCTCTTGCCCGTCGCCGCGCTCCACACCCAGAGCACCAGTAGGCCGAACGCCCGCACGGCGGCGTATCCGAGCAGGGCGGGCGCGGCGTGCCGCGGCGAGGGTCGATGTCGTTGGTCCACGTCCGTCACGGCCCCGATTATCGACATCCGCCCCGTCCGCCCCACCAGCAGGCCCCCTCCTCTGGAGTGGTGCACGCCACACCAGCGTGCGGATGCCGTGAGAGGTCCGCCACGTGTCATTGGCGAGAACTCGCGTACGCTGACGGCTTACTCGCCTTTCGCCGCAGGGCCGGGAGACCGCTCCTCCCGAGCCGGATACCCAGACAAGGCCTTATGCCGTCCCCAGTCCTGGGATCCGCCGAACGCGAGGACCACTGGGAGGTACGTACATGTCCGGGACGAACACGGCCTCCGGGCGCGCGCTCGGGCGCCTGGCCGCCATGGGCACCCGTCCGCACCGCTGGGTCGTCCTCGTCGTCCTGTGCACGAGCCTCCTCCTGGTCGCCCTCGACTCGACCATCCTCTACGTGGCGCTGCCCTCGGTCACCGAGGACCTCAAGCCCACGTCCGTCGAGCTCCTGTGGATCGGCGACGCCTATCCGCTGGTGTGCGCCTCGCTGCTGATCCTGTTCGGCACGCTGGGCGACAGAGTGGGCCGCCGGAAGATCCTGCTGCTCGGCTACGCCCTGTTCGGCGCGGCCTCCGCGCTCGCCGTGTTCTCCGACACCGCACAGGTACTCATCGTGGCCCGCGCCATCCTCGGCATCGGCGGCGCGATGATCATGCCCGCGACGCTCTCGATCCTGCGCGACGTCTTCCCCGACCGGCACGAGCGGGCCGTCGCGATCGGCGTGTGGACCGCGGTCGCCGCGGTCGGCGCCGCCGCGGGCCCCGTGCTCGGCGGCTTCCTCGTCGAGCACTTCTGGTGGGGCTCCGTCTTCCTCATCAACATCCCGCTGATGCTGATCATGCTGCCGCTGTGCCGGGTCCTCGTGCCCGAGTCAAAGGGGCGCAGCGACGGCCCGTGGGACCTGTTCGGCGCGCTGCTCGCCGCGCTCGGTGTGCTCGGTGTCGTCTACGGCATCAAGGAGCTGGGCACCAAGCGCGATCTGCTCGACGCCGAGGCCATCCTGCCGTTCGTCGTCGGCGTCGTGCTGCTCTTCCTCTTCGTGCGCCGCCAGCGCCGCCGCGAGCACCCGCTCATCGACATGAAGCTGTTCTCGCGGGTCGCCTTCTCGACATCCATCGGCTGCATCGTCATCGCGATGCTCGCCCTCGTCGGCCTCGAACTGATCGCGGTCCAGTACCTCCAGCTGGTACTCGGACTCAGCCCGCTCGAGACCGGCCTGCGGATGCTGCCGCTGACCTTCGCCGCGATGACCGCGGGCGTCCTCGGCTCGGCGGTCCTGCGCCGCTTCGGCCCGCGCGCCATGGTGGCGTCCGGCTTCGCGCTGACCGCCTGCGCCGTGCTGATGCTCTGCGCGATGGGCCAGCGGGACCAGCCGTGGCTGCTCGGCCTCGGCTTCGTACTGCTCGGCTTCGGCTTCCAGAGCACGCTGTTCGGGGCCTACGAGTCGATGCTCACGGAGGCTCCCGCGGACGACGCCGGGGGCGCGGCCGCGATCGGCGAGACCTCGTACCAGCTGGGCGCCGGCATGGGCATCGCACTGCTCGGCTCCGTGATGAACGCGGCGTACGCGCCCGGCCTCGGCCATGTGCCGGGGGTCTCGGACGGCACGTCGACGGCCGCGGGGCACTCTCTGGGGGAGGCGTACCAGATCGCCGCGCGGCTCGGGGGCACGGCGGGGGACGCGCTGCAGGATGCCGCGCGCGCCGCGTTCGTGCATGGTCTGCACGTCACGCTGATCGTCAGTGGGGTGCTGCTGTTCCTCGGGGCGCTCGCCGCGCTGCGGCTGCCCCGGCGGATGGAGTGCGAGGCCCCCGCGGCGGACGACGCGGACGTGGCGGCGCCGCGGCGGGCTTCGTCACCGGCGGAGTCCTCGGCCGCGTGACGCGCGGTCCGGGGGGAGGCCCCCGAACCGCTCAGCTCTGATTGAAGAAACCGTCCGTCGGTTCCTTGGCGTCACGGCCCGAGACGATCTGCGTATCCGCGGGACTCAGCAGGAACACCCGCGTGGCGACCCGGTCGATCGAACCCCGGAGCCCGAAGATCAGGCCCGCCGCGAAGTCCACCACGCGCTTGGCGTCGGTCGCCTCCATCGACGTGAGGTTGATGATGACCGGAACCCCGTCCCGGAACATCTCGCCGATCCTGCGCGCGTCCCGGAAGCTGTCGGGGGTCACCGTGCCGATCCGGCGGCCCTTCTCCTGGGCCTCCTCGGAGGCGACCTTCACGCGCGGGTCCGTGACCCAGGCCGCGTCGCCGGCGGCGGCGGGCTCGGGCCCCTCGTCGTAGTCGTCGTCGTAGTAACGCTCTTCATCGTTGTCGTCGACGAGGCCAAGCCAGGCACTCGCCTTGCGCACCGATCCCATGGACGCCTCCTCTCAAGCGGTTCCTCTGCGTTCCGCACTCCGCATGTCGTGCATCCCCAATGTTCGTCCATGATGCAGATGCGACGCCAAGGGGATAGTCGCCGCGCGGGGGTTTCGTGACGGTACTGGTGCACAGTCTGCGTGACGTTGTCCCCCAGTTCCCAAGGGTTGTACGGGATACGGCTGCTGATGGTGAGTGAAATATGATTCTTCACGGCGTATGGGTGACCTTCGGTGCGTACGGGTGAACGAAGGTGCCGCGCAAGGGCTCGATACGATGCCGTCGTCGCGCGCCCGGGTTGACGGGCCGTCACTCGGTGTACGGGGGAGTCTTCTTGTTCGGCATGGTCCGGCCCTGCTCTCATCGGCTCGGTGAGAGCCTCAGAACCCAGTGGATGGCCCACCTCTGCGGGCTCTGTCTGGCGCTGCGCGCAGACCACGGGCAGTTCGCGCGTGTCGTCACCAACTACGACGGTCTGCTCGTCTCGGTTCTGACGGAGGCTCAGAGCGAGCGGGTGGGCGCGGCCGGTGCGTGGCGGCGGCAGGCCGGACCCTGCCCGCTGCGGGGCATGCGCGGCGCTTCCGTCGCACAGGGCGAGGGCGCGCGGCTCGCCGCGGCCGTCTCCCTGGCCCTCGCCTCGGCGAAGGTGCGCGACCATGTCGACGACCGGGACGGGCTGTTCGCGCGCGGGCCCGTGGCCGCCGCCGCGCGGAAGGTCGCCGCTGGCTGGGCAAGGGCCGGGGCCCGCACAGGATCTGACGTCGGGTTCGACACGGCGGTCCTGGCCGAGGCCGTCGAGCGGCAGGCCGGCGTCGAGGCGCTCGCGGGGCCCGGCACCCCTGTTCTCGCCGTGACCGAGCCGACCGAGACCGCGACCGCCGCCGCCTTCGCGCACACCGCGACGCTCGCCGGGCGGCCGGGGAACGCCGAGCCGCTCGCCGAGGTGGGCCGGCTGTTCGGGCGGCTCGCGCACCTGCTGGACGCCGTCGAGGACCGGGACGCCGATGCCGCGGCCGGCGCGTGGAACCCGCTCACCGCCACCGGCACTTCGGCCACCGAGGCGCGGCGGCTCGCCGACGACGCCCTGCGCGGCATCCGGCTCGCGCTCCGCGACGTCGACTTCGTGGACGGCAAGCTGGCCCACCTGCTGCTCGCGCACGAGCTGGGGCGCTCCGTGGACCGGGCGTTCGGGACCGGGGGCTGCGCCACCGCCCACGCGCACTCCGGGGCGGCGTCGACGCCGCAGCACGGCGACGAATCCGCGCCGCACACGCCGTACGGGCCCGGGAGTTCGGGGCCGTACGGGTCCCACAATCCGTACGGCGGCGGTGGCTCCGGCGGTCCGGGTGGGCCCGGCGGCTCCGGCGGCGACCCGTTCGGGAAGTCGCCGAAGCCCGGGAAGCGGGGGCTGTTCGCCGGGTGCGCCGTCGCGATCGGGCTGTGCTGCACCTGCAAGGTGTGCTGTGCCGAGGAGTACGAGGGGGCCTGGTCGCGGAAGAAGCGCGAGGGCTGCTGCCGCAACTGCGACGGACCCGACTGCTGCGACTGCTGTGATTGCTGCTCGTGCTGTGACTGCGGGGTCTGAGACACCGGCCCCGTACAGGTCGGCAGCGGTTGCGAAGAATTGAGGGAAGTCCGAAAGGCACTCTTGTGCGGGGCTGTTCGACCGGCGAATACTCCCGTCAGCGATTGTCAGGGGCACGGCGGGTCCGGAATCCGGACAACCGTCGGTTCCTGACTGCGCCTCACGGGCCCCATCCCCACGAGGGCCCCCAAGTTCCCTATGGGAGGAACGAGCAGTGAGGATCAAGCGCAGCACCCCCCGCAGTGGCAGAACCAGATCGACCCGGCTGATCGCCGTCGGTTCCGGTCTGCTCGCCGTGGCAGCCTTCGCGATTCCCTCCGCGAACGCGTCCGACGCGTCGCAGACGTTCAGCGCCTCCGAACTCACCCAGACCCGGGACGCCGTCCGGTCCGCCGATGTCGCAGGCACCGCCTGGGCCGTCGACTCCAAGACCAAACAGGTCGTCGTCACCGTCGACAGCACGGTCTCGCAGGCCGAGATCAACAAGATCGAGAAGGCGGCCGGCGACACCGCGGGCGCCCTCAAGGTCGAGCGCACGGCGGGCACCTTCAAGAAGCTGATATCCGGCGGCGACGCCATCTACGCGAGCAGCTGGCGCTGCTCACTCGGCTTCAACGTCCGCAACAGCGCCGGGACCTACTACTTCCTGACCGCCGGTCACTGCACCGACGGCGCCGGGACCTGGTGGTCCAACTCCGCGCACACCTCGACCGTGGGCAGCACCACCGGATCCAGCTTCCCCGGCAACGACTACGGCATCGTCAAGTACGCGAGCGGTGTCGCGCATGCCGGCACCGTCGGCAGCCAGGACATCACGAGTGCGGCGACCCCCTCCGTGGGGACGACCGTCACCCGGCGCGGCTCCACCACCGGCATCCACAGCGGCAAGGTGACCGCCCTCAACGCCACCGTGAACTACGGCGGCGGCGACATCGTCTCCGGCCTCATCCAGACCACGGTCTGCGCCGAGCCCGGTGACTCCGGAGGCCCGCTCTACGGCGGCACCAAGGCCTACGGCCTGACCTCCGGCGGCAGCGGCAACTGCTCCTCCGGCGGCACCACGTTCTTCCAACCGGTTACCGAGGCACTCAGCGCGTACGGCGTGAGCGTCTACTGATCCGACCGCTGCACCCTGTCGTACGTTCCGCAGTCGCAGCCAGCAAAGGGAGCCCCCGTCCGGCCATTTCGGCCGGGCGGGGGCTCTCCCTATGTGCCCCTTACGGGGCTACCGTCGAAGTACACGCCTTTTGCGCCCACTTCGGACCCTGGGGGACCGTGAGATGGTCGAGGAACTGGTGACGGCGGGAGTGGCCGTCGTATGTGCCGGCGGGGTCTATGTGATGTCCGCGGCGCGGGTCGTCAAGCAGTACGAGCGCGGGGTGGTGTTCCGGCTCGGCCGGCTCACCAGGTCCGTGCGCGGGCCGGGGTTCACGATGGTCGTGCCGTTCGTGGACCGGCTCCGTAAGGTCAACATGCAGATCGTGACGATGCCGGTGCCCGCGCAGGACGGCATCACGCGGGACAACGTCACGGTGCGGGTGGACGCCGTCATCTACTTCAAGGTCGTCGACGCGGCGGAGGCCGTGGTGCAGGTCGAGGACTACCGGTTCGCCGTCTCGCAGATGGCGCAGACCTCGCTGCGGTCCATCATCGGCAAGAGCGACCTGGACGATCTGCTGTCGAACCGCGAACAGCTCAACCAGGGGCTGGAGTTGATGATCGACAGCCCGGCAGTGGGCTGGGGCGTGCAGATCGACCGGGTCGAGATAAAGGACGTGTCGCTGCCGGAGACCATGAAGCGCTCGATGGCACGGCAGGCCGAGGCCGACCGTGAGCGCAGGGCCCGAGTCATCAACGCCGACGCCGAGTTGCAGGCCTCGAAGAAGCTCGCCGAGGCCGCCGAGGTGATGTCCGATCAGCCGGCCGCCCTCCAACTCCGGCTGTTGCAGACGGTGGTGGCGGTCGCGGCCGAGAAGAACTCGACGTTGGTGCTGCCCTTCCCGGTCGAACTGCTGCGCTTCCTGGAGCGGGCCACGCCCGGGGACGCGGAGCACGCGGCGCGGGCAGCCGTCACACAACTCGCCGATGGGGCGCTTCCGGGGCTGACCGAGGCGTCGGCGCCCGAGTCCGCGTCCGAGGAGAGGGATGCGGCGAGTCCCCCCGAACCCACGGTGAATGGCGGCCAAGCAGGGGCGAAATCCGGACAGGACTAGACCTCACCCTCCGCCCATCCAAGGATGCACGGTGTGTGTGCGGTGGGGGTCCACGTGGGGCGCGGGGGCGCACTCAAGGGGTAGAGGGCGTACGACGGTTGACGAACGCGCGTCCGGAAGTCGACCTTGTGTGTTCGCTGTGACGGTCGGGATAGTGGGCCAGTCAGCCTCACGGATCCGGTCCGACCCCACTCGAACCGGCATCCCAACCCCCCACAGGAGGACGAGAGTTGAAGCACCGACGCATACCCAAGCGACGTGTCGCAGTGGTTGGAGCGGGAATCTTCGCCCTGGCCGCCGCGGGCATCACCCTCCAGACCGCGAACGCCAGCACCGACGTACCGGACGTGGCCGCGCAGCAGCTGTCGATCACCAAGGCCGGAACTCTCGCCTCGTCCCTGACGAAGGACCTGGGCGCGGACTCGGCGGGCAGCTACTACGACGCCAAGGCCAAGCAGCTCGTCGTCAACGTCCTTGACGAGGACGCCGCGAAGACGGCCGAGGCCGCCGGCGCGAAGGCCAGAGTCGTCCAGAACTCCCTGGCCGACCTGAAGGGCGCACGGACGACCCTGAAGCAGGACGCGACCATCCCGGGCACGTCCTGGGCGGTGAACCCCGCCACCAACAAGGTCGTCGTCACCGCCGACCGTACGGTCAAGGGATCTGCCTGGAACCAGCTCACCGGAGTCGTCGAGAAGCTCGGCGGAAAGGCCGAACTCAAGCGCAGCCAGGGCGAGTTCAAGCCGTTCGTCTCGGGCGGCGACGCCATCACCGGGGGCGGCGGCCGCTGTTCCCTCGGCTTCAACGTGACCAAGGGCGGTGAGCCGTTCTTCCTCACGGCCGGCCACTGCACCGAGTCGATCTCGACCTGGACCGACTCCAGCGGCCAGGAGATCGGCACGAACGCCGACTCCCAGTTCCCGGACAACGACTTCGGGCTCGTGAAGTACGCGTCCGGCGTCGACCACCCCAGCGAGGTCAACCTCTACGACGGGTCCGCGCAGGAGATCACGAAGGCGGCCGAAGCGACCGTCGGCATGCAGGTCACCCGCTCCGGCTCCACCACGCAGGTGCACGACGGCACGGTGAAGGGCCTCGACGCCACCGTGAACTACGGCAACGGCGACATCGTCAACGGCCTCATCCAGACCGACGTCTGCGCCGAGCCCGGTGACAGCGGCGGCTCGCTCTTCTCCGGCGACTCGGCGATCGGCCTCACCTCCGGCGGCAGCGGCGACTGCACGTCCGGCGGCGAGACCTTCTTCCAGCCGGTGACGGAGGCGCTCTCCGCCACAGGCACGGAAATCGGCTGACCGACTGACGCATTGGGCCCCGCCCCCCGGGAGACCGGGGGCGGGGCTTTTGCATGGTGGCGCGGGACCTTGGTCCCACGGGCCGAGGACGTTCCCCGCCCCATCAGCGGAGCCCAAAGGTGTGGAATTGAGGCATCAGCGAGAAAGGCGTGAAAAAGGAGCCTGCCGTGGATGCCGAGGGGACAGTTCAGGGGACGGTCGACGAACTGGTCGCTGGAGCGCGCGAGGCGCTCGCGAGGTTCGAGACGTACGACCAGGAACAGGTCGACGACATCGTCTTCGCCTTCCACCCCAGCGCCCAGAAGTGCTCCGCCGAAGCCGCGCGCATCGTGCGCGACGCGGCGATCGAGGCCGGCGCCCCCGCGCACTGCGTGCAGTGGATCGAGGAGCCGTCGATGGCGGCGACGGGCCTCCTGATGAACCACGAGGGCGTCTCCACGATCCTCGCCACCGGCGGAAACGCCATGGTCAAGGCCGCCTACTCGTGCGGAAGGCCCGCCCTCGGCGTCAGCGCGGGCAACGTACCCGCGTACGTCGCCAAGGACGCCAAGCTGGGCCGCGCCATCCACGACATCGTGCTCTCCAAGGCCTTCGACAACGGCATGATCTGCGCCTCCGAGCAGGCCGTGATCCTCGACCGGGAGATCTACGAGGACGGCATCGCCGAGATGGAGCGATTGGGCGCGCATGTCGTGACCGCCGCCGAAAAGACCAAGCTGGAGGAGTTCGTCTTCGGCGCCACCGCCCACGGCGGCGACTGCTCGGGCGCCGAGCTCAACGCGTCGGTCGTCGGCAGGTCCGCCGTCTGGATCGCGGAGCAGGCCGGTTTCGAGATCCCCGAGGACACCTCGATCCTCGTCGCCGAGTGCGCCGAGGTCGGCCCGGACGAGCCGCTCACCCGCGAGAAGCTCTCCCCGATCCTCGCTGCCCTCAAGGCGAACGACACGGAGCACGGCCTCGAACTGGCCGCGCGGATGGTCGTTCGCCGATGGACGCCGCGAAGATCATGTGGCTGATGTACGAGCACCCCGAGATCGAGTTCGCGGACACGAAGGAGAAGTTCTTCGACATCCGCAAGCGGGCCTGCACGTTCCCGCAGTTGGGCGAGAAGGCGAAGCTCGTCGCCATCCCGACCACGTCCGGCACCGGCTCCGGGGTCACCCCCTTCGCCGTTATCTCCGACCCGGCCGCCGCCCAGAAGTACCCCCTTGCGGACTACGCGCTCACCCCGAACGTCGCGATCATCGACCCGATGCTGCCGATGAACCTGCCGCCCACCGTGACCGCCGACTCCGGCTTCGACGCGCTGACCCACGCCACCGAGGCGTACGTCTCCGTGTACGCGAACGACTTCACCGACGGCCAGTGCCTCCAGGCCATCAGGCTCATCTTCGAGAACCTGGAGGCGTGCGTGACGGAGGGTGCCAGGGCCCCCGAGGCGCGCGAGAAGATGCACAACGCCTCCACCATCGCGGGCATGGCCTTCGCCAACGCCTTCCTCGGCCTCGTCCACGCTATGGCACACACCCTCGGCAACACCTTCCACGTCGCCCACGGCCGCACCAACGCGCTGCTCCTCCCGCACGTCATCCGGCACAACGGCACCGTCTCGTACAAGGCGACGCCGTGGCCGAAGGCCGAGACGTACCGGGCGCCCGAGCGGCTGCAGGACATCGCGAAGATGCTCGGCCTGCCCGCGGCCACCCCCGAAGAAGGCGTGGAGTCGTACGCGAAGGCCGTCGAGGAACTGCGCGAGCGGTGCGGCATCCCGGCGTCGTTCCGTGCAGAGGGCGTCGACGAAGGGGAGTTCATGGCGGCCCTGCCGCAGCAGGCCATGAACGCCTACGCCGACCAGTGCGCGCCCGCCAATCCGCGGATGCCGATGATCGACGACATGAAGCGGCTGATGCGGCAGGCGTACTACGGGACCATCGCGTAGCGCTCCGGGCCGAGCCCGTCGGGTCGTGTCAGGTCACGACTCGACGGGCTCCAGCATCAGGGCCTTCGCCATCCAGAACAGGCCGAATCCGCCGATGAAGAAGCCGACGGTGGGCACGTCGCCCGCCGCCAGCTTCTCGGGGAAGATGCCCGCGTCGATACCGGTGGCGATCATCGTGGCGACAATGCTGTGTCTTCTGGGGGACGCCCCAGAACCCCGCCGTCAGGCCGAGCGGGCCGAGCTGTGCCTGGGCCGTCGGTTCCATTCGTTTGACGGAGCTGGCTTGGGCGGCCGGGCCCGAGCGGTGCGGGAAGTTCACGCGGTGGGCTCTGGGGCCGGCTCGGTGGCCGGCCCGCCCCGCGCGCCCCGCCGCTTCTCGCGCAGGCCCGACACCAGCAGCGTCACGACGATGCCCACCACCGCCCACGCGGACAGGACGAGCAGCGAGTGGGTGAGGTCGTTGCCCTTGAAGTAGGCGATGGAGCGGGCCGCCCAGGTGCCCGCGCCCGGCGGCAGCCAGGGGCCGATCGCCTGCCAGAACGGCGGCAGCATCGGCAGCGGGAAGGCGCCGCCCGCGCTCGGGTTGCCCGCGATGACGATCAGCAGGACCGCAAGCCCGATGCCGACGACGCCGGTGAGTTCCTCCAGGGCGAGCGTGACCGCGCCGACCGCGAGGGTGATCAGGGCGCCGAGTCCGGCCAGGCCCCAGAAGGCTCCTGGCAGCGCGCCCAGGATCGAGTCGCCGATGATCAGTGAGCCGCCGATGCCGCCCACGATCGAGAAGACCGCGAGCGAGCCGAGCCGGATGGCGGAGCGCTGCGGGCTCGCGGGTTTGGATCCGGCGCTGATCGCCATGATCGAGGCGCACAGATAGCCGCCGACGCACCAGCCGACGACCAGATAGAAGGCCGAGAGCCCGTCGAAGTCCTGCTGCGAGGCGGGTGCCACGTCGACGGTCCGCACCGTGCGCTGCTGCTGGGCGTCGATCGTGGTGGCCAGGCCCTGGAGGGAGGAGGCCAGGACGGTGCCGCCGCCGGACGCGACGTAGAGGGTGTCCTGCGTGCCCTTGGCCTTGAACACCAGGGCGCCGTCGATCTCCCGGTTCAGGACCTGCTGGCGGGCCGTCTTCGCGTCGTCCACCACCCGCGCGTCCAGCGGGGAGCCGGGCAGCTTGTCCAGCTGCTGGGCGAGCTGCTTCGCCGCCGCGGGCTGCGGCGCGACGACGCCGAACGCGACGTCCTTCGGCTTCGGATTGTGCAGCGCCCCCACGTACGAGGTGATGAACAGGAGCTGGAGAGCCAGGACGCCGATGACGAGGAGCGCGGCTCTGGGCGTGACGGCGGATCTGAACTCTTCGGCGAACTTCATGTCCCCCACGGTCGGGCGGGGGCCGGGCGCGTGCAGTCGGGGAGGGCCGAACGGGTGGGTGGCGGGTTCCGGGCAGGTTCCCGGGTGGCTGTTTCGACTCGCACAAGTATTCGAACATGGTTTACGGTGAGGGCATCGGCCCTGATGAGGCTGGTGTGGCAGGTCGTACAGGTCTGGCAGGTCGGATAGAGGGGGGAGTAGTGACGAGGTGGTTCGGATGCGGGGCTTTACGCATCTGCACACCGCCTCGGGCTTCTCCCTGCGGTACGGGGCCTCGCACCCGGACGCGCTCGCCGAGCGCGCCGCCGAGCGCGGCCTCGACGCCCTCGCGCTGACCGACCGGGACACCCTCGGCGGCGCCGTCCGCTTCGCCAAGGCCGCGGGCAGGGCCGGTATCCGGCCACTGTTCGGGGTGGACCTCGCCGTGGCCGCGCCCGCCGAGGTGGCCGAGCGCACCGAGCGGCGGCGCGCACCGGCCAGGGGTGGCGCGTTCGTCGACGAGTCGGCGCAGCGCGTGACGTTCCTCGCCCGGGGCGGCGCGGACGGCTGGGCCGAACTGTGCCGGCTCGTCACCGCGGCGCACCGGGACGCGGGCATCGGCTCCGGGGGGAGCCGCCGGCCCCTGTTGCCCTGGGGCGTGCTGGGGGTGGACCACGGCCCCGGCGGCCCCGTCTTCGTACTGCTCGGCCCGGACTCGGACGTCGGCCGCGCGCTCGCCGCGGGACGCCCGGACCGCGCGGCCCGGCTGCTCGCGCCCTGGCGGGAGCGGTACGGCAGCGCGGCGCTGCGCATCGAGGTCGTCTCCCACGGCCTGAGCGGCACCGGCTCCGGCTCACTGCGCCATGCCGCCCGCGCCCTCGGCTTCGCCGCCGACCAGGGGATCCTCCCCGTACTCAGCAACGCCGTCCGCTACGCCGACGCCGGACAGGGGCAGGTCGCCGACGTCCTCGACTCCGCGCGCCGCCTGGTGCCGATCGACCCGCGCGGGACGCTCGACAGCGGCGAGCGGTGGCTCAAGCCGGCCACCGACATGGCACGCGTCGCCGAGCAGGTCGCCGAGGCCGCCGGATACGGCGCCAACACCGCGCACCGCCTCCTCGCCGTCACCGAGGAGACCGCCCAGGCCTGCCGCGTCGACCCCGAGGACGACCTGGGGCTCGGCCGCGTGCACTTCCCTGAACCGGACCTCGTCGGCGCCGCCCGGCGCACCCCCGACCGGGTGCTGCGCTCGCGCTGCACCGCCGCGATGCTGGCCCGCCGCTACGACTACAAGCGCCGGTACTGGGAGCGTCTGGAGAGCGAGTTGGGCCTGATCGAACGGCTCGGCTACGCCTCGTACTTCCTCACCGTCGCCCAAGTCATCGCCGATACACGGGAGTTGGGCATACGGGTCGCCGCGCGTGGTTCCGGTGCTGGCTCGCTGGTCAACCATCTGCTCGGCATCGCCACGGCCGACCCGGTCGAACACGGACTCCTCATGGAGCGCTTCCTGTCCGAGCAGCGGATGGAGCTGCCCGACATCGACATCGACGTGGAGTCCGCCCGCCGCCTGGACGTCTACCGGGCGATCCTGGACCGCTTCGGGCCCGAGCGGGTGGCCACCGTGTCCATGCCGGAGACCTACCGGGTCCGCCATGCCGTACGGGACGTGGGCCTCGCCCTCGGCATGGAGCCGGCCGATGTGGACCGGCTCGCGAAGTCCTTCCCGCACATCCGCGCCCGCGACGCACGCTCCGCGCTCCAGGAACTCCCTGAGCTGCGCGGCATCGACCCGGACGCGTACCCGCCGAAGCTGTGGGACCTGGTCGAGGCGCTCGACGCGCTGCCGCGCGGGATCGCCATGCACCCGTGCGGGGTGCTGCTCTCGGACACGTCCCTGCTGCGGCGCACGCCGGTCGTGCCGACCAGCACCGAGGGCTTTCCCATGGCCCAGTTCGACAAGGAGGACGTGGAGGACCTCGGCCTGCTCAAGCTCGACGTCCTCGGGGTGCGGATGCAGTCCGCGATGGCGCACTCGGTCGCCGAGATCGAACGGTCGACCGGGGAGCGGGTGGAGCTCGACGACCCGGAACAGGTGCCGCCGGGCGACCCGAAGACGTATCAACTCATCCAGTCCTCACAGACCTTGGGCTGCTTCCAGACCGAGTCGCCGGGCCAGCGCGATCTGCTCGCGCGGCTGCGGCCCGAGACCTTCCACGACCTGGTCGTGGACATCTCGCTGTTCCGGCCCGGCCCGGTCGCGGCCAACATGGTCGACCCGTTCATCAAGGCGCGGCACGGCAAGCAGGCGCCCGCGTACCCGCATCGGGATCTGAAGGACGCGCTGGAGGAGACGTGCGGCGTGGTCGTCTTCCACGAGCAGATCATCAAGATGCTGCACGTGATGACCGGGTGCAGCCTCGCCTTCGGCGACTACACGCGGCGGACGCTGTCGAAGGCGGACCAACTCGGGCGGGTGCGCGCCTGGTTCGCGCAGCAGGCCCGTAGGCGCGGATACGAGGAGGAGGTCGTGAAGCGGACCTGGGAGATCATCGAGGCGTTCGGCGCGTACGGGTTCTGCAAGGCGCACGCCGTCGCGTTCGCCGTGCCCTCGTACCAGTCGGCGTGGCTGAAGGCGCACCATCCGGCCGCGTTCTACGCGGGGTTGCTCACGCACGACCCCGGCATGTACCCGAAGCGGCTGCTGCTCGCGGACGCGCGGCGGTGGGGGGTGCCGGTGCTGCCGCTCGATGTGAACGCGTCGGACCCGGTCTATCGAATCGAACTGGTGTCTGATCTGAATGGCGGGGACGGTCCCGCTTTGGTGCACGGTGTCCGGCTCGCGCTCGGTGATGTGCGCGGCATGAGCGACGCCGAGGCGGAGCGGATCGTCGCGGGACGCCCCTACGTCTCGCTCCAGGACTTCCTCTCCCGCGCCCGCCCGTCCCGCCCGGTCGCCGAACGCCTCGCGCAGGTCGGCGCGTTGGACGCCTTCGGGCGCAACCGGCGGGACCTGATGCTGCACATCGCCGAGTCGCAGCGGAGCGGACGGGGCGGCGCGCAGGGCCAGTTGGCGCTCGGCGAGACGGGAGAGGCCCCCGCCGAGGTGGCCCCCGCCCAGCTGCCCGACCTCGACGACGCGGAACGGCTCGGCGCCGAGCTCGGCGTGCTCGGCATGGACACCTCGCGCCATCTCCTGGGCGACCACCGGGATTTGCTCGACGAACTGGGCGTGGCCTCCGCACACCGCCTCAAGGACCTGCCGCACGGACAGGTGGTCCTGGTCGCCGGCGCGAAGGGCGCCGTACAGACACCA
Organism: Streptomyces sp. NPDC002790; assembly: GCF_040295505.1. Classification (NCBI taxonomy): domain Bacteria; kingdom Bacillati; phylum Actinomycetota; class Actinomycetes; order Kitasatosporales; family Streptomycetaceae; genus Streptomyces; species Streptomyces sp. NPDC002790. The sequence continues at coordinate 27,600 of NZ_JBEOVM010000080.1, forward strand.
CCGGTCCGCTCCGGCAAACGCGTCATCTTCACGACGCTCGACGACACCTCGGGCCTGGTCGACTGCGCGTTCTTCGAGGACAGCCACGACGCGTCCGCGCACACCGTCTTCCACTCCTGGCTGCTCCTCGTACGCGGCGTCGTGCAGCGCCGCGGCGGCGGCAACGGCAAGGCGCTCTCGGTCACCGGATCCGCCGCCTGGGACCTCGCCGAACTCGCCGAACTGCGCCGCGCGGGGGGCCTGTCGGCGGTGACGGACCGGCTCACCGAGGCCCACGCCCCGGCCCCCGCCGCGGCGGACAGCCGCAGCATCCACCTGGAGACCGGTTACGACCTTCACCCCTGGGCGGACCTCCAGCCACCCGGCGAATCCGTCAAGCAGAGCCGCAAGTTGTGGCACCAGAGCCCGGGGAGCGCGGGATGACGAAAGGAGACGGTGTCCAGGTGCCGCAGGTTCTGTACGTGCACTTCCACGACCTCGTGGACGAGCAGCTCTACCTCCGACTGCTCGCCCTGCTCGCCGAGTTCACGCCCCTCGTGCAGGCGCTGCCGCCGGACGCCGCGCTCGTCGACGTCACGGGCAGCCTGCGCTACTTCGGCACGGACGCGCTCGCCCTGGCCGAGCGGATCCGGGCCCGCACCGGGGGTCTGTACGGGCTCCGCTCGACCATCGGCGTCGCCGCGAACCCGATGCTGGCCCGCATGGTCGCCGTCGACGGGCCGCCCTCGGCGGTCCGTGAACTCCCCGCCGACCTGGACGCGGTCACCGCCTTCCTCGCGCACAAACCGGCCGCCGCGCTGTACGGCGTGGGGCCGGCGACCGCCCGCACCCTGTCCTCGTACGGCCTCGACAGCATCGGCCGGATCGCCGCCGCGCCGCTCGGCACCCTGCAACGGATCCTCGGCGCCGCCGCGGGGCGCCGGCTGCACGACGCGGCCCGCGGCCTCGACCCGACAACGGTGGTCCCGGCGGCCCCGGCTCGCTCGATCCGCGTCGAACACGACTTCCCGCAGGACGAGTTGGACCGCGACCGGCAGCGGGCCGCGCTGCTCGCGCTCACCGACCGGCTCGGGCTGCGGCTGCGTGCGGAGGGGCAGGCGGCCGGGTCCCTTGCGCTGACCGTGCGTTATGTGGATCGCAGCGTGACGACCCGTACGGGCAGTCTGCGGGAGGCGTCCGCCCATACCCCGGCGTTGACCTCGTTCGCGTACGAGCTTCATGAGCGGCTCGGGTTGCAGCGGGCCCGTGTGCGGTCCTTCGCGTTGCGGGCCGAGAGGTTGGTTTCGGCGGAGCGGGCGGCGCGGCAGCTTTTGTTCGATTCGGCGGATGAGCGGGCGCGGTCCCTGGAGGCTGCCGCCGACCGCACCCGCACCAAATTCGGCCCATCCATGGTCCGCCCTGCGGCGGCCTGAGCCGATCCCCTGCGG
>NZ_JBEOVM010000081.1:0-28716 GCF_040295505.1 Streptomyces sp. NPDC002790
GCGTGGTGGGTCACGGCATCCAGCCGGCGATGCAGAACGTCTACGAGGGCATCGAGGAGACCCTGAGACACGAACTGGCCCGCGTCACGCTCGCGGACGTACTCCGGGACGTACTCGCGACACCCCGCTAGCCTCTCCGTTGCGCCCTGACATCACCAAGATCCCCATCTGAGCCCGGGTCGGGCCGGGGGCTGGGGCCACCCGCACCCCACCAGTTACAGCAACCCGCGCAACCGTTCGGCCAAAAGGTCCCAGCGCCACTTCTCCTCGACCCATTCGCGGCCCCGCTCGCCCATCCTCCGGCGCAGCTCCGGGTCCTGGAGGAGGGTCACGATGCGGTCCGCGGCCTCCGTTTCCGAGCCGCCGCGGACGACCCAGCCCGTCTCGCCGTCGAGCACCGCGTCCGGCGCCCCGCCGGAATCACCGGAGACGACCGGGAGGCCGGTCGCGGAGGCCTCCAGGTAGACGATCCCGAGGCCCTCCACGTCGAGCCCGCCCCGCCGCGTACGGCACGGCATCGCGAACACGTCCCCCGCCCCGTAGTGCGCGGGCAGCTCCTCCCACGGCACGGATCCCGTGAAGCGCACGGAGTCCGCGACCCCGGTCTCCCGCGCGAGGCGCCGCAGGTCCTTCTCGTACGGCCCGCCGCCCACGATGAGCAGCACCGCGTCCGGCACGGCCGCGAGGATCTTCGGCATGGCGAGGATCAAGGTGTCCTGGCCCTTGCGGGGGACGAGGCGGGAGACGCAGACGACGACCGGGCGGTCCGTCAGGCCGAGCCGCGCCCGCACCACATCGCCACCCGAACCCGGGTGGAACGTCTTCTCGTCGACCCCCGGCGGGAGTTGCTCCATCCGCGAGGCCGCCCCCGGCGTCAGCGCCGCCGCGATCCGCGAGCGCGTGTACTCGCCGAGGTACGTGATCGTGTCCGTGCCCTCGCCGATCCGCCGCAACAGCTGCCGGGACGCGGGGAGTTGGGCCCACCCCGCCTCGTGCCCGTGCGTCGTCGCGACGATCCGCTCCGCACCGGCCCTGCGCAGCGCGGGCGCCATCAGGCCGAGCGGCGCCGCCGCCCCGAACCACACCGACGTACAGCCGTGCGCCCGAAGGAGACCCGCCGCGCGCCGCGTCACGCGCGGGGTCGGCAGCAGCATCGTCGTGTTGTCGCGCACCACGGTGAACGGCTGCTCCGCGTCGAAGGCCGCCGTGGCCTCGACGCCCTCCCGGCCGCGCTTCCACGTCGAGGCGTAGACGACGAGCCGCTCCGGGTCCAGGCGCAGCGCCATGTTGTGCAGGAACGCCTGGATCCCGCCGGGGCGCGGCGGGAAGTCGTTGGTCACGAGCAGGGTCTTCGGTGTCTGGCGCATCACCGCCGACAGTACCGAACGCTTCCGGCGGGCACCGCCGCGCCGCGGGGGTCCATGGCCAGGCCACAGGGCTTCCCGGCATCATGTCTCGAATGAAGTCGCGAACGCCCGCCGGGCTCCTGGTCACCTGGGTACTGACCCGGGCGCTGCTCCTGCTGTGCGTCTTCAAGGTGATCGTGGTCCCGGGCCCCGATGTCACCAGCGACGTCCACGTGATCTACCAGGGCTGGTTCGACGTGCTGCGCAGCGGAACGTTCCCTCTGGACGACGTGACGTGGCAGTACCCGCCGGCCGCCGCGATGGCGATCCTCTCCCCCGCCCTGCTGCCCTTCCTGGAGTACGCCGCCGCGTTCTTCCTGCTCGCGTTCCTGGCGGACGCCGTCGTCCTGCTGACGCTCCTCTACGCCTCCGAACGGCGGGGCGCCTCGCGGCGCGGTACCTGGGTGTGGGTCGTCGGTCTGCCGCTGCTCGGCCATACCGTCTACGCGCGCTACGACGTGATGGTGACGGCCGTCGCGATCGCGGCGCTGCTCGCGGCGGCCCGGCACCCGAGGGCCGCGGGCGTCTTCGCGGCGATCGGCGCGATGATCAAGGTGTGGCCCGCGCTGCTGCTGCTCGGCACGCGGCGCGGCCGGGCCACCCGGCAGACGTGGGGCACGGCGGTCCTGACGGCCGCGGGGCTGCTCGTCGCCTTCACGGTCGCGATGCCGGGCGCGCTCGGCTTCCTCGCCTTCCAGAAGGACCGGGGCACGGAGGTGGAGTCCCTCGGCGCCCTCGTCTTCCACGTGGCGCGCCAGTTCGGCTGGAACGGCACGGTGCAGCTGAACTACGGCTCGATGGAGTTCCTCGGCCCGCACGTGGACGTGGTGAGCACGCTGGCGCAGGTGCTCACGGCGCTCGCGTTCGGCTGGCTGGTGCTGTGGCGCTTCAAGGCGCGCGCCTGGCAGTCCGCGACGCTCGCCGACGCGGGCCTGACGGCGGTGCTGCTGTTCACGACGACGAGCCGGGTGATCAGCCCGCAGTACATGGTGTGGCTGGTGGGTGTGGCCGCCGTCTGCCTGCTGTTCCGCGACAGCCGGATGACGCTGCCGGTGTGGCTCGTGCTCGCGGCGACCTTCGTGACGTTCCTGGAGTTCCCGCTGTACTTCGGGAACGTGGTGTCCAGCGACCCGCTCGGCGTCACCCTCCTCTTCGTACGCAACGGCCTGCTGGTCGTGGCTTCCCTCAGCGCCTGCCGCCGCCTGTGGCGCGCCACGGTGACCGAGCCCCGCCGCGCCGCCCCCGGCCCGGCCCCCGCCCAGGCCGCGCACGACGACACGCTCACCGCCCGATAGGAGCCCGCTAGGAGCCCAGCTCCGAGCGCACGTAGTCCCGCCACTGCGCGACGAACTCCTGCTCGTCGATGCCGAGGGCCTGCCGCAGCGCGCCGTCGACGGCCCCGGCGCGCTGTTTGTGGCCGCCGACCGCCGTGTAGAAGGCGTTGAGCTTCGCCTCGCCCCAGCGGTCCTCGATCATCCGGCAGGCCAGCCAGCCGCTCTCGTACGCGCGGGCGAGCCTGGCGGAGTCGCCGGAGAAGCCGAAGTCCTTGTCGTCGGGGAGCCGGGCGGGCGCCGCGCTCTGCTGGACCGCGCGGCGCAGCTCGGGAGCCGCCTGGTCCGGTGTGCGGTCGCTCTCGCGGTAGCCGGCCCAGTCCGCGTACCCCTCGGATAGCCACAGCGGGGTCGCGGCGGACGTCGCGCGGCGGGTGGCGACGTGGGCGGTCTCGTGGGTGAGGACGACCTGCTTGCCGACTTCACCGAGCACGCCGTACGCCTCGGGGTTGAGGATCACCCGGTCCGCGGGCGCCGTCCGGGGACTTCCCACCTCGCCCGTCGTGACGGCCGCGATCCCCTGGTAGCCGGCGGCGGGCGCGCCCAGCAACTCGCCCATCTCGTCGAGGGATTCGGGCACCAGGACGACGACCCGGCGCGCCCAGTCGTCGCCCCACGCCCGCCGCACCGAGGGCACGGCCTCGTCGGCGAGCTTCGCGTACGAGCGCAGTTCGGAGCGTGGTTTGCCGACCCCGAGCACCAGGCTGTGCGCGCCCTTCACCGCGGTCACGGGCCCCTGCTCCCACAGCTGCTCGCCGGCCTTCTTCCCGGGCCGGTCCCCGGTGACGTACCAGCCGTCGTCGCCGTGGCCCAGCGTCAGCCTGCGCTCGGCGACCACGGGCGCCTTGTCGTAGCCGTCGACCCGGTAGCGCAGTTCGGCGGTGGCGGTGGCGCGCGATCCGGCGCGCTCCAGGTGGGTGAGCTTGTACTGCCAGGAGTCGAGCGGGACCTCGGAGAGGTCGTCGAGCAGGCCCGGCTCCGCGCTGCCCGTCGACCGGTACGCGGGCCCGTCCCGGGTGACGACGGCGTGCGCCCGCTGGTCGAGGACCCGCTGCACGGCGGACGCGTCCGCGCCCTTCGGCCCCTCGTCCCCACCGCACCCGGAGAGTGCGGAAAGCCCGACGAGCAGGGCGCCCAGTGCCGCCGCACTCCCCGCCCTGCCCATCGCACGCCGTCGACCAGCCATCTTGTCGATCGTACGGCGAAGTCCCCGGGGAGGCGTCAGACGCGGGTCACGGACGAGACGGGCATCATGCCGACCGGGTCGTAGCGCACCGGGGCGCCCGGGTGCGGCGCGTGGATCACCTGGCCGTTGCCGGCGTAGATGCCGATGTGGTGGGCGTCGGAGCCGTACGCCACGAGGTCGCCGGGCTGCGCCTGGTCCACCGGGACCTGGCGGCCCGCGTACCGCTGCGCCTGCGAGGTGCGCGGCAGGCCGACGCCCGCCTGCCCGTACGACCACTGCATCAGGCCCGAGCAGTCGAAGCCGGAGGGGCCCGTCGCGCCCCAGATGTACGGCTTGCCGAGCGCCGACTTGGCGGCGGCGAGCGCGGCGGCCGCGCGTGCGGAGGAGGCGGCGCCCGCACCGGCCAGGTCGGGGCGGAGCTCGCCGCGCACGGCCCGGTCGTACGCGGCCCGCTCCCCGCCCGGCATCGCGTTGAGCAGCTGCCGCGCCTTGGCCAGCTTCTTCTCCACGGTCCGCTTGTGCTGCCGGACGGCCTTGCGGCTGGCCTCCAGTTCGGCGAGCTCGGTCCGCGCCTCGGCCCTGCGCTGGTCCAGATCGCGCTGGGCGCCCCGCAGTTCGACGAGCTCGCCCGCGTTCCGCGCGCCGATCCGGTCGAGCGTGCCCGCCTTGTCGAGGTAGCCGTCCGGGTCGGAGGAGAGCATCAGGGCGAGCGCGGGGTCCATGCCGCCGGAGCGGTACTGGGCGCCGGCCACCACGCCGAGCGCGCGCCGCATCGCGTTGATCCGCTCCTGCCCGCGGGCCACCTGGTCCTGGGTGTCGGCGAGTTCCTTGCGGAGCTTGTCCGCGCGCTCGTCGGCCCGGTTGAACGCCTCGGTGGCCTTCTCGGCCTGCTCGTACAGGCGGTCCACCGCGGCCTTGCCCGCGGGCCTGTCCTGCGGCGCGGCGCCCGCGGGGGCGGCGCCGAGGGCCGCCGCCGCGGAGGCGGCGGCCACGGTCAGAACAGCCGCGCGCGTACTGCGGTCGAGCCCCGAGTGCCGAGCATGCGAGATACGGCGATGAGAACCCACGGGTTGCCGCTCCCCCTTCCGCTGACGGACCCCCGTGATCGGGGGAATGCGCGCCGACAGTAGTCGGGCGATTACCCCCTGACCAAAGACCGTTCAGGGGCCACACAGCGCGGCACCCCGCCTCTGACGCAGGTCATGGGCGGGGCGCGGGGGTCAGCGCGGGTCTCTGGAATTCGCCCGAACGGGCGCGTTTCCAGGGCACGTTGAGAGGGGTCAGATGCGGCGGGCCGTCTGGTAGGGGCCGACCGTGTCCATCGACTCGTAGCGCACGCTGGCACCGGGGTGCGGGGCATGCAGCACCTGGCCGTTGCCCGCGTACAGGCCCACGTGCTCGGTGTTGTTGAAGAAGACCAGGTCGCCGGGCTTGAGCTGGCTCCTGGCCACCTCGCTGCCCTCTCCGATCTGCGTGTACGTGGTCCGGGTTATGGAGACACCGGCCTGGTTGTACGCCCACTGGGTCAGGCCCGAGCAGTCGTAGGAGTTGGGGCCCGAACCGCCGGAGACGTACGGCTTGCCGATCTGGCTGGCGGCCGCGGACAGGGCGGCGGAGGCGCGGCCCGAGGCGGGCAGCGCGTCACCGAGGTCGACGCGGCTGGCGGAGTCGCGGCTTGCGCGCTGCTGCTCGGCGGCCATCTTGGCGCGCTGCTCGGCGGTCAGCGTGTTGAGCAGCTTGCGGGCCTCCGCGAGCTTGTCCTGGACCTGGTCCTTCTTCTTGCCGAGCTCGGTGCGCGTGTCGGCGAGGTCCTTGAGCTTCTGGGAGGCCTCTGCGCGCTCCTGGGCGAGCGTGCGCTGCTTCTCCTGGACCTTCTTGAGCGACTCGAGCTGCTGGGCGCTGAGCGAGTCCAGCGTCGAGGCCTTGTCGAGGTAGCTGTCCGGGTCGGAGGAGAGGAAGAGCTGGACCGAGGGGTCGATGCCGCCGGAGCGGTACTGCTGTCCCGCGAGCGTGCCGAGGCCGGAGCGCAGCTCGTTCAGGTCGTCCTGCCCGCGGGCGACCTTGTCCTGGAGATCACCGATCTCCGACTCGAGCTTCTTCTGCTTCTCCTTGGCCCCGTTGTAGTGGTCGGTCGCCACACCGGCCTCTTCGTAGAGCTTGTCGACCTTGTCCTTGACTTCGCTCCTGCTGGGCTTGGGTGCTGCACTGGCGGCCTGAGAGGTAAGGGCCACGGCAGCGGCTGCGGTCGCGGTGAGCACGGTCACGCGGGTGCGGCTCGGCTGCTTGGGTCGACGGTGGGACGCCACGAAGGCGAGCTCCTTCTTCCTCCAGCCGCCTACCGATGCGCCGGCGGGCGGTGCCCCTCCACCGTCACCCCTTATAGGTGATCACCCGAGCGGAGGTTCGAGCCGACCTTAGTGACCTCTTCGTGATCAGTTCAAATCCCTCAGAGAAAAAACTCAGTCACTCGCTGCATTCTTTGCACTCAACTCACATGCAGTGATGTCCGCTTGACGCTACGTTGCGTGAAGGTTTCGCCAATTCGGGCATTCGACACGGATGTTGCGCGTGTGACTTAAGTAACTCGGAACCTCTTTTGGGGGAACGTCAGTTGTGCGAGAGCCGTTTAAGGAGCACCACGGAGGCGACGGGGCGCGCCCCCGCCTTCGCGATGCCGTCCGCGACCTCCCGGTCGGTCGACACGACGATGACGGGGCGCCCCGACGGTTCGGCGCGCACGAGCTGGCGGATCAGCTCGTCCGCCGTGACCCCCGGCTTGGAGAACAGCACCCGCACCCCGCGCGGTGGCGCGAGCAGTACGGGCGCGGCGAGTTCGGCCCCGTCGAAGACGCACGTCACCTCCGCGCCCGTCTGGGCCGCGAGCTGCGACAGCGAGCCGAGCAGGCGCAGCCGCTGCTTCTCCAGGGGCATCGTCGGATAGCCGGTCTTCGTGACGTTGTACCCGTCGACGACGAGGTGCGCCTGCGGCAGCGCCAGCAACTGGTCGAGGATCGCCGGGTCGTGCTCGTGCAGGGCGCGGGCCGCGATGTCCTTCGGCGTCATCCGGCCCGGCTCCACGGCGTCCACGGAGTCGGCGGGCCGCGCGGACACCGGCGGCAGCGCGAGCTCCCTGCGCAGCCCCTGGGCCGCGTCCAGGACCGTGTCCAGGAGCAGCCGCACCCGCATGTCCTCGACGCTGCGCCCCTCGCGGGCCGCCCGGCGGGAGGACTCGAGGGCCGACTCGGCCTCGCCGAGCCGCGACTTGAGCCGGCGCGTCTCGCTCTCCGCCGCCGATACCTGGGCCTGCCCCTCGGCGCGCACCACGTCGGTCTCGGCCCTCGCCTTGCGCACGGCGGCCTCGCCGCGCTTCACGTCGCTGAGCGCGGCCCGCAGCTTGCGCTCCACGGAGGCGACCTCGCGCTTGGCGGCGTCGGACTCGGCGCGCAGCCGCTCCGTCTCGGTCTTGGTGTGGGCCCGGGCCTCGGCCAGCTCGGCGCGCAGCCGCTCGAGTTCGGCACGGGTCTCGTCGTCGGCCCGCTCGGCGTCGGCCCGCTCGGCGTCCTCGCCCGCGGCGGCGACGAGCTTCACCCAGCCGACGGGCCGCAGCACATACGCGGCCGCCGCCACATCCAGCGGATCGGCCGCGGGTGGCGGGGATCCCGCCTCCAGGGCGGCCGCCAGCTCGGACTGCGCCTCCCGCAGGCGCTCCCCGATGCGCTGCCGGAACAGCGGGTCGCTCTCCAGGGCCGCGGCCATGGCGTTGCCGGCGAACTTCATCCGCCGGGTCGGGGCGAAGCGGGCATACTGCCGCAACTGGGACGGGAGTTCACCCACCGTCAGACCGCCGAAGCCGTCCGACGCGATCTGCACGACCCGTCGTCGTACCCCCTCGGGCAGCGGGCGGTCGAGCACCTCGGCGGCGCCGCCCTCCCCGGCCTCCCCGCCTGTGCTCTCCACCATCCGTCACCCCAATGTCGCTGTGGAGCCGCTCCTCAGGAGTCGGCGCCCGGCCTGTCCACCAGTTCCACCTGATCCACCGCGTTGCACCACCGGCAGCGCACCGACTCGATGGTCTCACTGACCACCTCGCGCTCCTCCACCTTCGGCTCACCGGCCAGGTCCAGGTGGACGTACTCGACGACCTTCGAGGACCGCGTGACGTCGAACCGCGTCAGGTTGCCGCACAGGGTGCAGCGCCAGCGGGTGGTGGCGGTCGGCAGGGGAACCGTCATCGAGTGGTGCCTTCTTCCGGATGCATACGGATTGCGTGGTGCTGCTTTATTGCCCGTAACCCTACGGCCTGCCGTACGCCGCCCGCTCCCCGCCTTGCGTCATGCTCTGTCCATGATCGGCAATGGGCGCTCCGCGATCGACAGGCTGACCGCATTCCTCAGAGGTCACCCGGCTCCGGTCACGTACAGCATCATCGCGGTCTGCTGTGTGGTCTTCGTGCTGTCCCCCGCCTCGGGCCTGAACCCCGGCTACGGCACCGGCGACCAGCTGCTCGCCGCGCAGAGTGCCTACTTCGAGCGCTGGGGCGTGGTCCCCGGCGAGCTGTTCGACGGTTCGGCGCGGGCCCTGCTCACCCCTCTCACGGCCCTGTTCGTGCACGGCAGCTGGCTGCACCTGCTGGGCAACATGCTCTTCCTCTACGTGTTCGGGGCCATGGTCGAGGAACGCATGGGCCGCCTCTCGTACGCCCTGTTCTACGGGGTCAGCGGCTATCTGGCGCTGCTCGGGTACACGGTCGCGCACGCCGATTCCGACCAGAGCCTGGTCGGCGCGTCGGGGGCGATCTCGGCGGTCCTCGGCGCGTTCCTCTACCTGTTCCCCGGGGCCCGCGTGACGAGCCTCTTCCCCTTTCTCCTCTTCCTGCCGCTGCGGTTCCCTGCATGGGTGGTGCTGCCGTTCTGGGTGGCACTGCAGTGGGTGGCAGCGGGGCAGGTCAGCCAGGGGCCGGGAGTGGCGTATCTGGCGCACCTGGTCGGGTTCTCCGTCGGGTTCCTGTGGGCGTGGGTGCGGTATCGGGGGCGGGCTACAGTTGAGCCGACCCATGCCACGGCCACCGAGGGAGACAGCCAGCCGTGATCACCGCGATCGTGCTCATCAAGACCAGCGTGGACCGGATCCCCGAGATCGCCGAGTCGATCGCGGCCCTGGACAGTGTCAGCGAGGTCTTCTCCGTGACCGGCACCTACGACCTGATCGCCATGGTCCGCGTCGCCCGGCACGACGACCTGGCGGATGTCATCCCCGGGAAGATCAGCAAGATCCAGGGCGTCGAGGGCACGGACACGCACGTCGCGTTCCGTACGTACTCGCAGCACGACCTGGAGGCGGCGTTCGCCATCGGCCTGGACTCCTGAGCGCACACAGCACGCACGACGAAGGCCGCCCCGAGGGGCGGCCTTTCTCATGTCGTCAGTGCCGTACGGCGGGTCAGACCGCCGGGACGCAACGCCCGTCCTCAGTGCGGTAGTTCCACTTCGCGCCGTCCCGCACGAGCTCCGTCACGGCGGTCACGAAGCGCTCCACGTGCTCGTCGGGCGTCCCGGCGCCGAAGCTGACGCGGATGGCGTTGAGGGACTTCTCGCCCGGCGCGGCCTCCGGGGCGCCGCACTCGCCCTGCTGCTGCGGGTCGGAGCCGAGCAGCGTGCGCACCAGCGGGTGGGCGCAGAACAGGCCGTCGCGCACACCGATCCCGTACTCGGCGGAGAGCGCGGCGGCGAAGTGCGAGGAGTTCCAGCCGTCCACGACGAACGAGAGGACGCCCACGCGCGGCGCGTCGTCCCCGAACAGGGACAGCACCTTCACCTCGGGCACGGCCGCGAGCCCCTCCTGGACCTTGCGGATCAGGTACTGCTCGCGGGCGACGAGGTTGTCGAACCCGGCCTCGGTCAGCGCCTTGCAGGCGGAGGCGATGGAGTACACGCCGATGACGTTCGGCGAACCGGCCTCGTGACGGGCGGCGGTGGCGTGCCACTCGACGTCCACGCCGCCGTCGGCGCGCCGCGCGACCTTCTTGGACGCGCCACCGCCCGCGAGGTACGGCTCGGCCTCCGTCAGCCAGTCGGAGCGGCCCGCGAGCACGCCCGAACCGAAGGGCGCGTACAGCTTGTGCCCGGAGAAGGCGACCCAGTCGACATCCAACTCCCGTACGGATACGGGGTGGTGGGGCGCGAGCTGCGCGGCGTCGAGCACGATGCGGGCACCGTGCGCGTGAGCCGCCGCCGCGAGCTCGCGCACCGGCCAGAGCTCACCGGTGACGTTCGAGGCACCGGTGACGCAGACGAGCGCCGAACCAATGGGGCCTCCCCTGCTCGAACGAAGTTGAGAGCTTGGGGAAGGATCACGGTCGGCGAGGGCCCGCTCCAGAGTGGCGACGGCCTCGCCGGGCGTACGAGGGGCGTTGAGGTACGTGACCCGCGCGTCGCGCCACGGCAGCAGCGAGGCGTGGTGCTCGGTCTCGAAGACGAACACCTCACAGTCGGCGGGCAGCGCGGCGGCGAGCAGGTTCAGCGAGTCGGTGGTCGAGCGGGTGAAGACGACCTGGTCGTCCTCGCGGCAGCCGAGGAACTCGGCGACGGCGACCCGGGAGTTCTCGAACAGGTCGGTGGACAGCTGCGACAGGTACCCGGCGCCGCGGTGCACGCTCCCGTAGTACGGCGCGTAGGCGGCGACGTCGTCCCACACCCGCTGCAGGGCGGGCGCGCTGGCCGCGTAGTCGAGTGCGGCGTACGTGACTTCGCCACCGGTGACGAGCGGCACGGTGACGTCCCGGCCGAGGACCGCGAGCGGGGCCGCGGTCTCGGCAGGGGTCTCGGTGCAGGCGGCGGCGTCGACGGAAACAGACATGGGTGAACTCCCTGGCGCGATCAGCGAATTGACCATGCGGGAGCGCTGTACGACAGAGCTCGACCGCAGGGAAAGAAGAGTGAAACGGGTGGGCGGAGGCGGGGCCGGAACGCCCTATCGCATTCGCTTGCTCACGAGACTGCTCCCTTGAGGACCAGGACCCCAGGGTTGTTCGCAGGGGTCCGCGCTTGCCATGGACCTTGCTGTCCACGGCCTGGTCTTCACCCGGGGCACCCCGCCACGGACGGAGGGTTGCCGGACAGCGAGCCGGGGCTTAATCGCTGTCACTCATGACCTGCGCAGCATCTTGCCACACGATCCTGCCGGTGCCCACCGCAGTCCGGATGCCGGACCGCGGTGGGCGCCACACTCACCTGTTGCTGGCCGCCACCCACCGCTCCAGGGCGGACTTCGCCGCGCCGGAGTCGATCGATTCGGCGGCCCGGTCCATGCCGGCCCGGATCTGCTCGACGAGCGTGCCCCCGCCGGGCCGCACGGCCACCAGGGCCGCCGCCGCGTTCAGCAGCACCGCGTCGCGCACGGGCCCCCGCTCGCCGTCGAGGAGGCGCCGGGCGACCTCCGCGTTGTACGAGGGGTCGCCGCCGCGCAGCGCCTCGATGGGCACGGTGTCGATGCCGACGTCGCGCGGGTCGAAGGACTCCTCGCGCACGGCGCCGTCCCGGACCATCCACACGCGCGAGGTCCCGGTGGTGGTCAGCTCGTCGAGCCCGTCGTCGCCGCGGAACACCAGGGACGAGTTGCCGCGCTCGGCGAAGACCCCGGCCACGATCGGCGCCATCCGGGCATCGGCGACGCCGACGGCCTGCGCCTTCACCTTGGCCGGGTTGGTCAGCGGGCCCAGCAGGTTGAAGACCGTGCGGATGCCGAGCTGGCCGCGCGCGGCGCCCGCGTAGCGCAGCGCGGGGTGGAACTTTATGGCGAAGCAGAACGTGATGCCGGCTTCCTCCGCGACCTCGGGCACCCGCTTCGGCGCCAGGTCGAGATTGACGCCCAGCTTCTCCAGTACGTCGGAGGAGCCGGAGGCCGAGGAGGCGGCACGGTTGCCGTGCTTGACGACCTTGGCGCCGGCGCCCGCGATGACGATCGCCGCCATGGTGGAGATGTTGACCGTCTTCGCGCCGTCCCCGCCGGTGCCGACGATGTCGACGGTCTCGCCGGGCACGTCGATCACGTTGGCGTGCTCGTACATGCCGCGTACGAGACCGGAGATCTCCTGCACGGTCTCGCCCTTGGCGCGCAGCGCCACCGCGAACCCGGCGATCTGCGCGTCGGTGGCCTCGCCCCGCATGATCCGGTCCATCGCCCAGGCGGTGTCGTCGGCGCTCTGGTCGCGGCCCTCCAGCAGGCCGTTCAGGACGGCGGGCCAGGAACGGTCCGCCGAGGTGTTGCCTCCAGCGGGGTTCAAAGCGCTCATGGCCGCTCCTGTGTGCATCTGTGGGTTGAAAGGTGCTGCGGTCCCACCCTATCCAGGTCCCGGGACCGCGAAGAGCCCCCGTCCAGGCACTGGACGAGGGCTCTCGCGGTGGCTTGCAGCGACGAATCAGAGATCAGTGATGGCCGTGGCCGCTGGTGATCTCCTTGTACTCCTCGGCGGTCGGCTTCGGGATCTGGTTGTTCTCCCCGTAGTAACCGCGCGAGAGCTTGCCGCGCAGCTTCTGCAGCCGCGAGACCTTGCGCTCGACACCGTTCTCGTCGACCGTCGGGCCGATCTCGGCCGGCTGGTACTGCTCGTGCGCCGTGAGCGTGTGCAGCGCCTCCTGGTCGAGCGGCTCGTGCACCTCGACGAACTCACCGTGCGGCAGGCGCTTGATGATGCCGGACTCGCGTCCGTGCAGCACCTTGTCCTTGTCGCGGCGCTGGAGGCCGAGACAGATGCGCTTGGTGATGATGAAGGCGATGACCGGTCCGACGAAGAACGCGATCCGGACGAACCAGGTGATGGCGTTGATCGACAGGTGGAAGTGCGTGGCCCAGAGGTCGTTTCCACCACCGATGAGCAGCACCATGTACCAGGTGATCCACGCGACGCCGAAGGCCGTACGCGTCGGAGCGTTGCGCGGGCGGTCCAGGATGTGGTGCTCGCGCTTGTCGCCGGTGACCCAGGACTCGATGAACGGGTAGACCGCGATCGCGACCAGGACCAGCGGGAAGACGACCACCAGTGGGATGGCCACGCCCAGGACGAGCGTATGACCCCAGAAGTCGATCTCCCAGCCAGGCATCACACGGATCAGGCCCTCGGAGAAGCCCATGTACCAGTCGGGCTGGGCACCGGTGGACACCTGGTCCGGCCGGTACGGACCGATGGCCCAGATCGGGTTGATCGTCGCGATCGCGGCGATCACCGCGATGACGCCGAAGACCAGGAAGAAGAAGCCACCCGCCTTGGCCATGTAGACCGGGAGCAGCGGCATGCCGACGACGTTCTTGTTGGTCTTTCCGGCACCCGCGAACTGCGTGTGCTTGTGGTAGAAGACCAGGATCAGGTGCGCCGCCATCAGGCCGAGCATGATGCCCGGCAACAGCAGGATGTGGATCGAGTAGAACCGTGCGACGAAGTCGCCGCCCGGGAACTCGCCACCGAAGAGGAAGAACGACATGTACGTGCCGACGATCGGCACGGACAGGATCGCGCCCTCCATGAAGCGGACACCGGTGCCGGAGAGCAGGTCGTCCGGGAGCGAGTAACCGGTGAAGCCGGTGAACATGCCCAGGACGAACAGCAGGAAGCCGAACAGCCAGTTGACCTCACGCGGCTTGCGGAACGCACCCGTGAAGAACACGCGCATCATGTGCACGAACATGCCCGCGAGGAAGATCAGCGCGGCCCAGTGGTGGATCTGACGGATCAGCAGGCCACCGCGCACATCGAAGGAGATGTGCATCGTCGAGTTGAAGGCCTCCGACATCAGCTGCCCCTGGAGCGGGACGTAGCTGCCGTCGTAGGTGACCTCGTTCATCGACGGGTGGAAGAACAGCGTCAGATACACACCCGTGAGGATGATGATGATGAAGCTGTACATGCAGATCTCGCCGAGCATGAAGGACCAGTGGTCCGGAAAGATCTTGCGCATGTTGGACTTGGCCAGGGAGTAGATCCCCAGACGTCCGTCGGCCCAGTCGGCTACACGCTCGCCGGCCGGTGCCTTCTCGCGCGCAGGCGCGTCGTTCGTGGTCGTAGTACTCATCCGCGCTCCCAGAAGGCAGGGCCGACGGGCTCAGCGAATTCGCTCTTCGCCTCGAGGTGACCCTCGGCGTTGACGCCGATGCGCAGCTGCGGCAGCGCGTGACCGGCAGGACCGAAGATCACCCGGGCGCCGTCGGAGAGGTCGAAGGTGGACTGGTGGCACGGGCACAGAGCGTGGTGCGTCTGCTGCTCGTACAGCGAGATCGGACAACCCACGTGGGTGCAGATCTTCGAGTAGGCCACGATGCCCTCGTGGGACCACTCGAGTTCCTGCTTGTCCTTGATGTTCTCCGGCTGGATCCGGACGAGCATCAGGGCGTCCTTGGCGATGTTCGTCTGGAAGTCCTCGTCGTGCTCCTCCAGGCCCTCGGGCTTGGCGAAGGTGAGCGAGCCGACCGCGATGTCCGAAGGACGCAGCGGCTCGTTCGTGTTCATGTTGACGAGGGTCAGACCCTTCTTCCACGACGTGGTGCGCAGCTTCTTCTCGGGCAGCGGCCCGAGGTCACGAAGCAGCACCACACCGGAAAGGGGCACCAGTGCCAGCGCGCCGAACAGGGTGTTGCGGATCAGCTTGCGCCGGCCGAACTGCGACTCGCGGGCACCGTCGGCGAAGTCCGACATGACCTGCGCCCGAACCTCGGGCTCGGCCTCGATCGGGTGCCGCTCGGAAGCGACCTCGACGTCGGACATCAGGGTGCGGGCCCAGTGGACCGCGCCCGCGCCGATGCAGAACAGCGCCACACCGAGAGTCGTACCCAGCGCGAAGTTCAGCGCGCTGATGTGACCCAGCGGGAAGATGTAGACGCTCGTATCGACGTCGATGGTGACGTACGAGGCGATGAAGCCGATGGTGGCCAGCATCGACACCGTGAACAGGAAGGCAACGACGCGCTCGGACCGCTTGGCGGCCCGCTCGTCGATGTCCTGGACCCGGTGCTCGTGGGGCGGCAGACCCGGGTCGGCGAAGGGCTCGTCCTTCACCGCGACCGAGCCGTGCTCCTCGGCTGCCTGCTCAGTGGGCAGGTTCTCTTCTGGAATGTCTTGGCTACTCATGACTTCTTGGCCTTTGCGGTCCGAGCGGCAACCCAGATGGCGACGGCGATCAGACCGCCAAGCCCGAAGATCCAGGCGAACAGGCCCTCACTGACCGGGCCGAGCCCGCCCAGCTTGAGTCCGCCGGGGCTTTCGGAGTTGTCACCGTTGACCGCGTCGAGGTACGCGATGATGTCCTGCTTGTTCTGCTTGGTCATCGTCGTGTCCGGGAACGACGGCATGTTCTGCGGGCCCGTCTGCATGGCCTCGAAGATGTGCTTCGGGGCGACACCCTCAAGGCTCGGTGCGAACTTGCCGTGTGTCAGTGCGCCACCCTCACCGGTGAAGTTGTGGCACTGGGCGCAGTTGGTGCGGAACAGCTCGCCACCCTTGGCGATGTCCGCTCCGTTGGCGCTGTAGTCCTTGTCGGTCGGCGTGACCGGACCGGCACCCAGCGACGCGACGTACGCCGCGAGCTGGTCGATCTCGGCCTGCGAGTAGATGACCTTCTTCTTCGGGACCTGCGCGCCAGGCTGCTGGGCCGGCATCCGGCCGGTACCGACCTGGAAGTCGACGGCGGCGGAGCCGACGCCCACGAGGCTCGGCCCGTCGGACGTGCCCTGACCGCCGGTTCCGTGGCAGCTGGCGCAGCCTACGGAGAAGAGCTTCTTGCCCTCGTCGATGGCGAGGGACTGGGAGGTTTCATCGGCCTGCGCCTTGTCCGCCGGCGCGAACGCGGCGTACAGCCCCCCGGTGGCCGCCAGCGCGAGGAGTAGGACGACGACCGCCGCCAGCGGATGGCGTCGTCGTGCGGAGAGCTTTTTCACGGATTACCCCGGTGTCAGGATCTTCTGCGTCGGTGCTGCGGAAATGTGTCGGGTACTTCGCCCGATGCTGTGATCGTCGAGCTACTTGATCAGGTAGATCGTGGCAAAGAGGCCGATCCAGACGACGTCCACGAAGTGCCAGTAATACGACACGACGATGGCGGCCGTCGCCTGATGGTGGGTGAACCTCCGGGCCGCGTACGTCCTGCCGAGGACGAACAGGAAGGCGATGAGGCCACCTGTCACGTGCATGCCGTGGAAGCCGGTGGTCAGGTAGAACACCGAGCCGTACGGGTCGGAGGAGAGCGAGAGCCCATCCTTCTTGACCAGCTCGGTGTACTCGTAGACCTGACCGCCGATGAAGATCGCACCCATGATGAAGGTGACGATGAACCACGACCGGAGCTTCTTCACGTCGCCGCGCTCAGCGGCGAACACGCCCATCTGGCACGTGAGGGAGGAGAGCACCAGGATCGTGGTGTTCGTCGCGGAGAACGGAAGATTCAGCGCATGCGCCATTTCCTTCCAGTGATCCGGTCCGGTCACCGATCGCAGGGTGAAGTACATCGCGAAGAGGGCCGCGAAGAACATCAGCTCGGAACTCAGCCAGATGATGGTTCCGACGCTGGTGAGGTTCGGTCGATTGACCGACGGGTGCGCGTGCCCGGTTTCTACTGTCGTTGCTGTCGCCACGACCGACATTATGTCGGTCGCTTATCTCGCCCTCACTCCGGGGGGTGCCGTTCGGAGTGTCTGGGTGGTGTGTCCAGCCCATATGGCCCATCGGAGCCGCGTGCGAACCGGTGTTGACGGGGTGTCGGGAGGAGTAGGCTCCGCCGCAGTTACGTTCTTGGGCTCCACCGACCGACAACGCCTCGGAGGAACGATGCAGTCGACCGCGACGGTTCTGGTCTACAGCGACGACGCCAACACGCGCGAGCAGGTGCGCCTCGCGACAGGCCGACGGCCCGCGTCCGACGCCCCCGAGGTCCAGTTCATCGAATGCGCGACACTTCCGGCCGTCCTGAAGGAGCTGGACAGGGGCGGGATCGACGTCTGCGTCCTGGACGGCGAGGCCGCTCCCGCGGGCGGGATGGGCGTGTGCCGGCAGATCAAGGACGAGATCTTCCACTGCCCGCCGGTGCTGCTCCTGATCGGCCGCCCGCAGGACGCGTGGCTGGCGACGTGGAGCCGCGCCGAGGCGGCTGTGACGCTCCCTGTGGAGCCCGTGGAGTTCGCCGCGGCGCTGGCCTCCCTGCTGCGCTCCCGGCTCGCTGTCGACGCCTGAGTCGCCCCGCACAGACCGACCGGCGCCCGCACGCACCGACTCCCGTACACCGATGGCGTACGGGAGTCGGACATCACAGCGCCGAACCTGCCGGGCGGCCTCAGACCTCGGGGCTGAGCCGTGCCTGGAGGGCCGGGTCGGGCTTGTCGGCCTTCGGAGCGAGGGCGCTGCCCGCCTTCCACTTCTTCCAGCTGACGTTCCAGTCGCCGAACCCGTTGCCGAACGGGTCCATCTCCGAGCCGTAGCTGTTGACGACCTTCACGATGTCGCCCTGGCGCACGGTGTCGTAGAACCAGGCGGCGTTGCTGGTGCTCATGCCGGTGCAGCCGTGGCTGACGTTCGCGGAGCCCTGTGAGCCGACGGACCAGGGCGCGGCGTGCACGTACTCGCCGCTCCACGTGACGCGGGTCGCGTAGTACACGGGCAGGTCGTACGAGTCCGAGGAGCCCTCGGAGATGCCGATCGTCTCGCCCCGCATCCGTACGTAGTACTCCTTGCCGAGCACCACCTTGACGCCGTTACGGGTCTCGAAGCCGGCCTTGCCGGTGGTGACCGGCATGGAGTTGATCTCCTTGCCGTTGCGGTAGACCGTCATGGAGTGCGAGGAGGCGTCGGTGACGGCCACGATGCGGTCACCCGTACTGATGGTCAGCGGCTTGGAGCCGCCGCCCCACAGCCCGTCCCGGATCTTCACGCCCGCCAGCCTGCTGCTGGCCGTGATTTTCGCCTGTGTGGGCCAGTAGCCCTTGGGCCGATAGTGGAGTTCGGTGCTGTCCACCCAGTACCAGGAGCCGTCCACGGCCGGCTTGGAGTCGACCTTCAGGGAACGCTCCACCAGCGCGCGGGACTTCTCGTCCCGGACGGGCTTGTTGAGTTCGGCGGTGAGGGGCTGTCCGACGCCGTAGGTGCCCTTCTGCGGGCCGAACGTGACCTTGAGGGCCTTCTCCTTGGCCGGGTGACCCGTGTCGAAGCCAAGGACCTTGCGGCCGGGTTCGCCGTCCTCGTCCTCGGTGCTCACCCGGACCGTGTAGTGGGTGTCCGCGGTCAGCGGGGCGGTGGTGTGCCACCTCGCGCCGTCGGCGGAGAGTTCGCCCGCGACATGGCGGCCCATGGCGTCCTGGGCGGTGACGTCGGTGATGCGGGACTCGTCGCCCTGCGCGGTGACTTCCAGCGGCTTGTCCGGGTCCGCCTTCTTGGCGCTGCCCACGGGGCCGTTGAAGGAGATCTGGCTCGCCGCGTCATACGGCTCGGCGGAGAGCGGGTGGGAGGAGTTGCCGCATGCCGCTGTGCCCGCACCGAGTGCGGCCACCAGCACGGTGCAGCCCAGAACCGTACGGATACGCGGTGAGTGGTTCATGAACTCACCGTAAGAAGGTTCCGCGCGTCCAGCGCGGCGAGTGAGCCGCACGGGGCATGTCGAAGGGCCCGGACGCTCCATCAGGAGTGTCCGGGCCCTTCGGGTACGGGAGTTCAGTCCCCGGTCAGCCGAGGCTCACTGGTTCTGGTTCTCGCCGCGGTAGTACTCGAAGACCCAGCCCCACAGGCCGAACAGCAGCAGGGGGGCCGAGAAGTACAGCAGCCACCAGCCGATCGCCACGGCCAGGAACGCGAGCGCGCCGCCGACCGCCAGCGAGAGCGGCTGCCAGGAGTGCGGGCTGAAGAAGCCCACCTCGCCGGCGTCGTCCGCGACGTCGGCCTCCTTGTTGTCCTGGGCACCGGTGTCGGCACGCCGGGCCGTGAAGGCCAGGTAGTAGCCGATCATGATGCACAGGCCGAACGCCAGGAAGAGTGCCGTCGTACCGGCCGGCTCCTTCGACCACACGCCGTAGACACCGGCCATGATCAGGACGAAGAGGCTCAGCCAGATGAACATCTTGCCTTGGACCTTCACTTGCCGGCCTCCTTAGCAAGGGCCTTGTCGCCGTGTGCGGCGTTCTCAAGCTGGTCCAGGGCGGCGATCTCCGGGTGGTGGAGGTCGAACGCCGGGGATTCCGAGCGAATGCGCGGCAGGGTGAGGAAGTTGTGCCGCGGCGGCGGGCAGGACGTCGCCCACTCGAGCGAACGGCCGTAGCCCCACGGGTCGTCGACCTCGACCTTCTTGCCGTACTTGGCCGTCTTCCAGACGTTGTAGAAGAACGGCAGGATCGACAGGCCGAGCAGGAACGAGCTGATCGTCGAGATCGTGTTCAGCGCGGTGAAGCCGTCGGCCGCGAGGTAGTCCGCGTAACGACGCGGCATGCCCTCGACGCCCAGCCAGTGCTGCACCAGGAACGTGCCGTGGAAGCCGATGAACAGCGTCCAGAAGGTGATCTTGCCGAGCCGCTCGTCGAGCATCTTGCCGGTCATCTTCGGCCACCAGAAGTGGAAGCCGGCGAACATCGCGAAGACGACGGTGCCGAACACCACGTAGTGGAAGTGCGCCACCACGAAGTACGAGTCCGAGACGTGGAAGTCCAGCGGCGGGGCCGCGAGGATGACGCCGGTCAGACCACCGAAGGTGAAGGTGATCAGGAAGCCGATCGTCCAGAGCATCGGTGTCTCGAAGGACAACGAGCCCTTCCACATCGTTCCGATCCAGTTGAAGAACTTCACGCCTGTTGGCACGGCGATCAGGAACGTCATGAAGGAGAAGAACGGAAGCAACACACCGCCGGTGACGTACATGTGGTGCGCCCACACCGTCACGGAGAGACCGGCGATCGCGATCGTCGCGCCGATGAGGCCGGAGTAGCCGAACATCGGCTTGCGCGAGAACACTGGGATCACTTCGGAAATAATCCCGAAGAATGGTAGGGCGATGATGTACACCTCTGGGTGACCGAAGAACCAGAAGAGGTGTTGCCATAGCAATGCGCCGCCATTACTGGCGTCGAATACATGCGCACCGAACTTGCGGTCCGCCTCCAGGGCGAACAGCGCGGCCGCGAGGACCGGGAAGGCCAGCAGGACCAGCACACCGGTCAGCAGCACGTTCCACACGAAGATCGGCATGCGGAACATCGTCATGCCAGGAGCGCGCATGCAGATGATCGTGGTGATGAAGTTGACCGAACCGAGGATCGTGCCGAAGCCGGAGAAGGCCAGACCCATGATCCACATGTCGGCGCCGATGCCCGGCGAGCGGACGGCGTCCGACAGCGGGCTGTAGGCGAACCAGCCGAAGTCGGCGGCGCCCTGCGGGGTGAGGAAGCCACCCACCGCGATCAGCGAGCCGAACAGGTACAGCCAGTAGGCGAACATGTTCAGTCGCGGGAACGCGACGTCGGGGGCGCCGATCTGGAGCGGCATGATCCAGTTCGCGAAGCCGGAGAACAGCGGCGTCGCGAACATCAGCAGCATGATCGTGCCGTGCATCGTGAACGCCTGGTTGAACTGCTCGTTCGACATGATCTGCGTGCCGGGGCGAGCGAGTTCGGCGCGCATGAACAGCGCCATGACGCCGCCGATGCAGAAGAACGCGAACGACGTGACCAGATACAGCGTGCCGATGGTCTTGTGGTCAGTGGTGGTGAGCCACTTGATCACCGTCGCGCCGGGGCTCTTGGGGCGGGCCGGCAGCTCGTTCTCGTACGAGTCGCTTGCTGCCGCGGCACCCTGGGGTTCGTTGAGGATGCTCACAGGTTCTTCGTCTCCCGGTCCTTCTCGTGGTCCGTCTGGGCGATGCCAGCCGGGACGTAACCGGTCTGCCCCTTCTTGGCGAGGTCCTTGAGGTGCTGCTGGTAACGCTCAGGAGAGACGACCTTCACGTTGAACAGCATCCTGGAGTGGTCGACGCCGCAGAGCTCGGCGCACTTGCCCAGGAAGGTCCCCTCCTTGTTGGGGGTCACCTCGAAGGAGTTGGTGTGGCCCGGAATGACGTCCTGCTTCATCAGGAACGGCACCACCCAGAAGGAGTGGATGACGTCACGCGAAGTCAGAACGAAGCGGACCTTCTCGCCCTTGGGGAGCCAGAGGGTCGGGCCGGGGTTGTTGGTCTGCGGGTTCCGCTCGCCAGGGGTACCGACCTCGTAGACCCCACCGGCGTTCGCCGGGAAGTCCTCCTTGAAGCGCTTCGGGATCGCCGAGAGCTCCTTGGAGGTCTTGGCGTCACCGTCGACACCCGGCACGTTCTCGACGTAGTTGAAGCCCCAGCTCCACTGGTAGCCGACCACGTTGACGGTGTGCGCGGGCTTGTCTTCGAGCTTCAGAAGCTTCGACTCGTCGCGCGCGGTGAAGTAGAAGAGGACCGACACGATGATCAGCGGAACAACCGTGTACAGCGCCTCGAGCGGCATGTTGTACCGCGTCTGAGTTGGAACCTCGATCTTGGTGCGGCTGCGCCGGTGGAAGATGACACTCCACAGGATCAGACCCCACACCAGCACGCCCGTGGCGAGCGCTGCCGCCCACGAGCCCTGCCAGAGGGAGAGGATCCTAGGGGCCTCCTCCGTCACCGGGGTGGGCATACCAAGACGAGGGAAGTCCTTGTATGTGCAACCGGTAGCGGTTACCAGGATCAGGCCCGCAGTCAGCACCTGCGGCAGCTTCCGCCGCATCGGGCGCCGCGACGAGCGGTCGGAGCCGTTGGGACTCACGTAGCGCCTTCCCGAGAGTCTCGCCCGCGCTCTTTGGTTGGCTACGGCCGCCATCTCGCTGGTCGCTCGCCGCCCTGGCACACGGGCAGGGGTTTGGATGTTTATGCGGACCAAACCCTACTGGACGCTATTTGGGGTCGCGCGGGGAGGGTGCCTAACGCGCCGCGGGTCACTCCGAAGGGTGGGATCGCGGCGCGTTTGTGGGTTTCTGACGGTGGGTCGGGGTGGGGCGCCGCGGGCGGCGGGGTGGTGGGCGCCTCGGGCGGGCAACGTGGCGGGCGCCTCGGGCGGGCGGGGTTGGGCGGGCCCGCGGGTGGCGGTCCGCCGTCGCTGGGGTTGCGCAGTTCCCCGTGCCCCTTTGGGAGGCGGGGCCCGGCCATCCCGGCGGGTGGCGATCCGGCGTGGCTGGGGTTGCGCAGTTCCCCGCGCCCCTATGGGAGGCGGGGCCCGGCCACCCCGGTGAGTGGCGATCCGGCGTGGCTGGGGTTGCGCAGTTCCCCGCGCCCCTTTGGGAGGCGGGGCCCGGCCACCCCGGTGAGTGGCGCGCCGCGGCGGAGCCGCTGATGTCACAGGCCCGCGGCTCTGAAGGGCGCCCCGTGGCGGAGTTGTTGGCGGGGGCGGGCTGGCGGCGCTTAGCGTTGCGGCGTGTCGTACTTTGATGTGGCCTCGTCCGCTCCCCTTCATCCCGTCGCCCGGCAGGCGTTGCAGGCCTCGCTTGATGAGGGGTGGGCCGATCCGTCCCGTTTGTACCGGGAAGGGCGGCGGGCTCGGCTGCTGCTCGACGCCGCGCGGGAGGCAGCCGCCGAGGCGGTGGCGTGTCGGCCCGATGAGCTCGTGTTCACGTCGTCCGGGACGCGCGCCGTGCACGACGGGATCGCGGGGGCGCTCGCCGGGCGGCGGCGCGCCGGAAAGCACCTGGTCGTGTCATCTGTCGAACATTCTTCCGTGCTCCATTCGGCCGCGGCACACGAGGCCCTCGGCGGGTCGGTGACACAGGTCGGCGTGGGGCGCGAAGGAGGCGTCTCCGCCGAGGCGTTCCGTGCCGCGCTCCGCGAGGACACCGCGCTGGCCTGCCTGCAGTCCGCCAACCACGAGGTGGGGACCGAGCAGCCGGTGGAGGAGGTGGCCTCGGCGTGCCGGGCGGCCGGGGTGCCGCTGCTCGTCGATGCCGCGCAGTCCCTGGCCTGGGGGCCGGTGCCCGGCGACTGGTCCGTGCTCGTCGGGAGCGCCCATAAGTGGGGCGGCCCGGCCGGGGTCGGCCTGCTCGCCGTACGGAAGGGGACGCGGTTCGCCCCGCAAGGGCCCGCCGACGAGCGGGAGTCGGGGCGGGCCGCCGGCTTCGAGAACATTCCGGGCATCGTGGCCGCGGCCGCGTCGCTGCGGGCCGTGCGGGCGGAGGCCGCCGAGGAGGCGGCGCGGCTCAAGGAGTTGACGGAGCGGATCCGGACCCGGGTGCCCGAGCTGGTGCCGGACGTGGAGGTCGTCGGGGATCCGGTGCGCCGGCTGCCGCACCTGGTGACGTTCTCCTGTCTGTACGTCGACGGGGAGAGCCTGCTGCACGGGCTCGACCGCGCCGGCTTCTCCGTGTCATCCGGTTCGTCGTGCACGAGCAGCACCCTGACGCCCAGCCATGTGCTGCGCGCGATGGGCGTGGTGAGCGAGGGGAACGTACGGGTGTCGCTGCCCATGGGCGTGGAGGCCGACGAGGTCGAGCGCTTCCTCGACGTGCTGCCGGGTGTCGTGGGCGAGGTACGGGAGAAGCTGGGCGCGCCGGTCGCGGGCGCGGGGGGCACGGAGGAGTCGGTGACCGTCGACGCGCTGGGCCTGACGTGCCCCCAGCCGGTGATCGAGCTGGGCCGGGCCATCACCGGCGTACGTGTGGGCGGCACCGTCACCGTCCTCGCCGACGACGAGGTGGCCGCGATCGACATCCCCGCCTGGTGCCACACGCAGGGCCACGAATACGTGGGAGTAGAACCACGTCCCGATGGGGGCGCCACATACGTAGTGCGCAAGAACGGGTAACCGAGGGGCGCGGGGAACTGCGCAAAACCCAGCCACAAAGAAGCCGCGGCCGCGCCGCTCATCGAAAGAGCAGCCACGGCCGCGGCCTGCACCGGGGCGCGCCTCAGCCCAGGTGCCCCTCCACCTCCAAAGCGGCAGCGTCCCCGTACTGCTTACGGAACCGGTCCATGAACGGCGCCCGCCGCAGCTCGTACTCCTGCGTACCGAGCGTCTCGATGACCAGCGTCGCGAGCATGCACCCGACCTGCGCCGCACGCTCGTGCGAGACGCCCCAGGCGAGGCCGGACAGGAAGCCCGCGCGGAACGCGTCGCCGACACCGGTCGGGTCGACCTTGGCCTCCTCCTCCGGGACGCCGACCTCGAGCGGTTCCTCGCCGGACTTCTCGATGCGCACACCGCGCGCGCCGAGCGTGGTGACGCGGTGGCCGACCTTGCCGAGGATCTCGGCGTCGGTCCAGCCGGTCTTGGACTCGATGAGGCCCTTCTCGTACTCGTTGGAGAAGAGGTACGTGGCGCCTTCGAGGAGCGTCCGGATCTCCTCGCCGTCCATGCGCGCGATCTGCTGCGAGAAGTCGGCGGCGAACGGGATCGACCGGCTTCGGCACTCCTCCGTGTGACGGAGCATCGCCTCCGGGTCGTCCGCGCCGATGAGGACGAGGTCGAGGCCGTCGACCCGGTCCGCGACGGTCTTCAGCTCGATGAGCCGCGCCTCGCTCATGGCCCCCGTGTAGAAGGAGCCGATCTGGTTGTGGTCGGCGTCCGTGGTGCACACGAAGCGGGCCGTCTGCAGGGTCTCGGAGATCCGGACGGACTCCGTGTCCACGCCATGGCGGTCGAGCCACGCGCGGTAGTCCTCGAAGTCCGAGCCGGCGGCGCCGACCAGGATCGGGCCCGTGCCGAGCTGCCCCATTCCGAAGGCGATGTTGGGACCGACACCTCCACGGCGTACGTCGAGGGCGTCGACGAGGAAGGAGAGGGAGACCGTGTGCAACTGGTCCGCGACGAGCTGGTCGGCGAAACGGCCGGGGAAGGTCATCAGGTGGTCGGTGGCGATGGAGCCGGTGACTGCGATTCGCACGGCGTGAGATCGCTTCCTGCGAGGGGAGGGATTGACGCTTCACGCTACCCGCTCGGAGCGCGCGGGCTGAAGTATGCAAAATGCCTGATAGCGGCTCTTTCTTCGGATGTCACCTCAGGGCTACCGTGCCGTCATGACCTACGACGTGTCAGTCATGACCGAGGACGGGCTCGCGGCGTTGCGCGGCGACTGCGTCCGGATGCTTCCGCACTGGGTGACTACGCCCGCGCCGTGGGAGGTTGAGCGGCACGGCCCCGCACCCAGGCCCGCGGGGATCCACGGGGTCGTCGTGCCCGAGTCGTCCGCGCGGCTGATCGACTCCATGGCCGGTTTCGGCGACTGACGGTTTCCGGAAGGGAACCGCACGTCCGCGCGCCCCGTCCCATCGGTGTCCCGGTGAGCAACCGGTGTCCCCGGTGAGAAGGAGCGATGCGGTGAGCGGCGAAGAGCGGACGCGGGACCGGCTCCGGCGACGGCGCACGGCGGCTGTCGTGTCGGTCGCGGCGGCCGTCCTCCTGGCCGGTGGCGGCGGCGCGTATCTGACGGCGAACGCGATGGGCGGGTCCGACGACGAGGGCCGGGGCCGGACCGGCGGCCCCGGTGCGGGCACTCCCCCGCCGCTCGCCCTGGACGGCTACTCGGACGCCTCCCCCTCTTCCGGCACGGCGCCGCCCGGCATCGCGCCCGGCGAGCCCGACCCGAACGGCACCCGTTACAAGGCGACCGGCGACCTCCCGGCGGGCCCCGGGAAGGCGCCCGCCTACCGGACCCGCGGCGAGGTGAGCGCCGCCGAGGCCGGCGCGCTCGCCGAGGCCCTCGACGTACAGGGGAAGCCGCAGCGGTCCGGTGATGCCTGGAAGGTGGGTCCTGCCAAGGACGGTTCGGGTCCCTCGTTGCAGGTGGGCCTGGAGGCGCCGGGGACCTGGACGTACTCCAGGTACGCGCCGTCCACCGGCGGCAAGTGCGCCGGCGGGACGAAGTGCGCGGATCCGACGGGCGGGGGCGGCGCCGAGGACGCGGTGAGCGAGGCCGCCGCGAAGCGGGCCGCCGCGCCGGTCCTGAAGGCCCTCGGCCAGGACGACGCCAAGCTGGATGCCGGGCAACTCATGGGCGCCACCCGCGTGGTGAACGCCGACCCTGCGGTCGGCGGGCTGCCGACGTACGGCTGGTCGACCGGGATCCAGGTCGGCTCGGACGGTCAAGTGGTGGGCGGCAGCGGCCGGTTGAAGGCTCCGGCCAAGGGCGACACGTACCCGACGGTGGGGGCGCGCGAAGCACTTGAGCGGATGAACGGGGCGGCGGCCGGGGGCCGGGTCTCCATCGGCGGGTGCGCGAGTCCGGTGCCGCTGGGCGAAGGCAAGAACGAGGACTGCGCGTCCGCGCCGCCGAAGCCGTCGACGGTCGACGTCACCGATGCGACGTTCGGGCTCGCCGCACACACCGTCGAGGGGCGGCAGGCGCTGGTGCCTTCGTGGCTGTTCGAGGTGCGGCCCACCGGGTCGGACGCCGCGTTCACGGTGACGTATCCGGCGGTGGAGCCCAAGTACCTTGCGGCGCCGCGGAGTTCGAAGCCGTTCCCCTCGGAGCCCTCCGCCCCCTCCGGGAAGGCGGGCGGCGACACCCGCGCCGTGCACGTCCAGGGCTACAGCGCCAAGGGCAGGACCCTGACCCTGCACTTCACGGGCGGCGTGTGCGCGAAGTACGCGGCGTCGGCGGAGGAGTCCGGGGGCCGGGTGAGCGTCAAGGTCACCGAGACAAAGAAGAAGGGCACCGTCTGCGTCCAGATGGCGAAGTTCTATACGTTGCCGGTGACGCTGGACGCGCCGCTGGGTGAGCGGAAGGTGGCGGCGGCGGCCGGCGGAGCCGCCGTGCCGCACGCGCAGAAGAACGCTCCCGGCGGGGTCGAGCCCGCGCCCCGCGGCTGAGCGCCCGGAGCAATGCCGAAGGGGCGGCCCCAGTGGGGCCGCCCCTTCGCGCTTTACAGCTGTACGGCTTAGCTGAACGAGTCGCCACAGGCGCAGGAGCCCGTCGCGTTCGGGTTGTCGATCGTGAAGCCCTGCTTCTCGATGGTGTCGACGAAGTCGATGGAGGCGCCGCCCAGGTACGGGGCCGACATGCGGTCGGTGACGACCTTCACGCCACCGAAGTCCTTGACGACGTCACCGTCGAGCGAGCGCTCGTCGAAGAAGAGCTGGTAGCGCAGGCCGGAGCAGCCGCCGGGCTGAACCGCCACACGCAGGGCCAGGTCGTCACGGCCTTCCTGGTCGAGCAGCGCCTTGACCTTCGATGCCGCTTCGTCGCTGAGCTGGATGCCGTCGCTGACGGTGGTGGTCTCGTCCGATACGGACATCTACATCTCTCCCGGGTTGTTCGGAGACTGCTTGCCGACCATTGCAACCGGCAAAGGCCCGGATCCATTCCGGGTTTCGCACTTCTTCTCTTCATGCTCGCACACCGCGCAAGGGCGGGGCACGGCGTGGGCCCGGCGGATTGCGTCACATCGACGACATTGCCGTCGTCAAACTGACGTGAAGCACGTATGATAGATAACGTCAAATCGACGAAAAGTCGAGCAGAGCGAAGAAAGGGTGCGTGACGTGACCACGGCCCAGTCCCCCCAGGCCCCCGTTGACCTGGACGTTTCTCCCACGCCTCTGGCGCTCCTGCTGCTCGGCCGCGAGGCCGACCCGCGCAGCGAGCGCGGTGTGGAGTGCCCCGGCGACCTGCCCTCGCCGTCCGACCCGGACCTGGTGGAGCGGGCGCGCGCGGCCAAGGAAAGGCTCGGAGACAAGGTGTTCGTGCTCGGACACCACTACCAGCGCGACGAGGTCATCCAGTTCGCCGACGTCACCGGGGACTCCTTCAAGCTGGCCCGGGACGCGGCGGCCCGGCCCGAGGCCGAGTACATCGTGTTCTGCGGTGTGCATTTCATGGCCGAGTCGGCCGACATCCTGACCGGGGACGACCAGAAGGTGGTCCTGCCGGACCTCGCCGCCGGCTGCTCCATGGCGGACATGGCGACGGCCGAGCAGGTCGCCGAGTGCTGGGACGCGCTGACCGAGGCCGGCATCGCCGACTCCGTGATCCCCGTCTCGTACATGAACTCCTCCGCGGACATCAAGGCGTTCACGGGCAAGCACGGCGGCACGATCTGTACGTCCAGCAATGCCGAGCGGGCGTTGAACTGGGCGTTCGAGCAGGGCACCCCCGGGCCGACCCAGGTCCTCTTCCTGCCCGACCAGCACCTCGGGCGGAACACCGCGGTGCGCGACCTCGGCATGTCGCTCGACGACTGCGTCGTCTACAACCCGCACAAGCCGAACGGCGGCCTGAGCGTCGAGGAGCTGCGGGCCGCGAAGATGATCCTGTGGCGCGGGCACTGCTCCGTGCACGGGCGCTTCTCGCTGGAGTCGGTGGAGGACGTGCGGGCGCGCATACCCGGCGTCAATGTCCTCGTGCACCCCGAGTGCAAGAACGAGGTCGTGGCCGCGGCGGACCACGTCGGGTCGACGGAGTACATCATCAAGGCGCTGGAAGCGGCGCCCGCCGGGTCGAAGTGGGCGATCGGCACGGAGCTGAACCTTGTACGCCGGCTCGCGAACCGGTTCGCCGCCGAGGACAAGGAGATCGTCTTCCTCGACAAGACGGTCTGCTTCTGCTCGACCATGAACCGGATCGACCTTCCGCACCTGGTCTGGACGCTGGAGTCCTTGGCGGACGGGCAGTTGGTCAACCGGATCGAGGTCGACCGCGAAACCGAACGATTCGCGAGGCTCGCCCTCGAGCGAATGCTGGCGCTGCCGTAGCCGCCTTGGGCGGGTGGGCCAATCAAGCCCCTGCGGCGATTGAGCAGCGGGGTCCGGGGCGGAGCCCCGAGACGTCAAGCCCCTCCGGCGTTGCGGCCTC
>NZ_JBEOVM010000082.1:0-28667 GCF_040295505.1 Streptomyces sp. NPDC002790
TTGCTGTTGTTGCGTTTCCGACTCTATCAGACCGTTTCACCGGCCGATTTCCCTCGGTCCCGCTTCGCTTTCCGGCCTTTCGGCTTTCCGGCGAGCCCGACTCTATCAGATCCTTTCGGGCCTGATTCCCAGTCAGAGGGGCTTGTCTTCCCGGCTGTTGGGCCGTTCCGACGAGTGAGACTTTAGCGGATTCCCGACCCCCGAGCTAATCGGGGTCGCGTCCTTTCGAACGTGGATTCCTCATTTCGCAAAGACACACGTAAATGCAGACGACGACCGAGCAGAAGCCAGTCGTCGGGCAATGAAGAGGTCTTGCGGAATGGTTGTCCGGGGACCGACCGGGGTCGGCGCTCACTGCGGACAACTCGGAGAACACTACGGATGGGCCCAGGGCGTGTCAACTTCGCGCCCCGGGCTCGTACGCAGGTCAGCTGTTGTTGCCGGAGGCCAGTTCGCGGCTGCGGTCGCGGGCGGCTTCGAGGGCGGCGATAAGGGCGGCGCGGACGCCGTGGCTCTCGAGTTCGCGGATCGCGTTGATGGTCGTGCCGGCGGGGGACGTCACGTTCTCGCGGAGCTTGACCGGGTGCTCGCCGCTGTCGCGGAGCATCGTGGCGGCGCCGATCGCGGACTGGACGATGAGGTCGTGGGCCTTGTCGCGCGGGAGGCCGAGGAGGATGCCCGCGTCGGTCATGGCCTCCACCAGGTAGAAGAAGTAGGCGGGGCCCGAGCCGGAGAGGGCCGTGCAGGCGTCCTGCTGGGACTCGGGGACGCGGAGGGTCTTGCCCACCGAGCCGAAGAGTTCCTCGGCGTGCGTCAGGTGGGAGCTCGTCGCGTGGGTGCCGGCGGAGATGACGGACATCGCCTCGTCGACCAGGGCCGGGGTGTTCGTCATGACGCGGACCACCGGGGTGCCCTCCGGGAGGCGCTCCTCGAAGAAGGTGGTGGGGATGCCGGCCGCGCCGCTGATCACCAGGCAATCGGACGGGACGTGCTGGGCGAGCTCGTCGAGGAGCGTGCCCATGTCCTGGGGCTTGACCGTGAGGATCAGGGTGTCGGCCCGCTTGGCCGCCTCCTGGTTGGTGACCGGGGTGACGCCGTAACGCGAGCGGAGTTCCTCGGCGCGCTCGGGGCGGCGGGCCGTGACCATGAGGTCGCTCGGTGCCCAGCCGCCGCGGATCATTCCGCTGAGCAGGGCTTCACCGATCTTGCCCGTGCCGAGTACGGCGACCTTGTGGCGGGTGTGCTGACTCATGAGCGGGGCCTTCCGTATGCGTCGTCCGTCCGGGGGCATCCTCGCATCGGCCGGGTCGGCGGTATCGGGGTGTCCGGTGGGCGGAACGAAGCGGCGGCCGGGCATCAGGCCGTGCGGCGGCGCAAGGTCGCCGCGCCGAGGCCCAGGACCAGGACGGCGCAGCCGGCGACGATCCCGACGTCGCGGATGTAGGTCGCGGTGAGGTCGGTGTGCTGGAGGACCTCGTTCATGCCGTCGACCGCGTACGACATGGGGAGCACGTTCGAGATTGCCTCGAGGACCGGCTGCATCTGGTCGCGCGGGGTGAACAGGCCGCAGAGCAGCAGCTGCGGGAAGATCACCGCCGGCATGAACTGGACCGCCTGGAACTCCGATGCCGCGAAGGCCGAGACGAAGAGGCCGAGGGCCGTGCCGAGCAGGGCGTCCAGGAGGGCGACCAGGAGGAGCAGCCAGGCCGATCCGGTGACGTCGAGGTCCAGGGCCCAGAGGGCGAGGCCGGTGGCGAGGATCGACTGGACGACGGCCACGGTGCCGAAGGCCAGCGCATAGCCGCCGATCAGGTCGGCCTTGCCGAGCGGCATGGACAGGAGACGCTCCAGGGTGCCGCTGGTGCGTTCGCGGAGGGTGGCGATGGAGGTCACCAGGAACATCGTGATCAGCGGGAAGACGCCGAGGAGCGAGGCGCCGATGGAGTTGAAGGTGGCCTGGTTGCCGTCGAACACGTAGCGGAGCAGGAAGAGCATCACGCACGGGACGAGCAGCATCAGGGCGATCGAGCGCGGGTCGTGGCGGAGCTGGCGCAGGACGCGGAGCGCGGTGGCGGCGGTGCGGTACGTGGTCATGGCGGGCTTCCTGGGGCGTCGAAGGCGTCGGGGCGTCAGCGGGTGGTGGGGCGGGCGGTGTTCGTCGCGTTCGCCTCGTCGACCAGGTGGAGGAAGGCCTCTTCGACGGTTGGCGTGGCGGTGCGCTCGCGCAGGGCGTCGGGGGTGTCGTCGGCCAGCAGTTCGCCCTCGCGCATGAGGAGGAGGCGGTGGCAGCGCTCGGCCTCGTCCATGACGTGCGAGGAGACGAGGATCGTGGTGCCGCGGGCGGCGAGCTCGTGGAAGAGGTTCCACAGGTCGCGGCGGAGGACCGGGTCGAGGCCGACCGTCGGCTCGTCGAGGACGAGGAGTTCCGGGGTGCCGAGCAGGGCGACGGCCAGGGAGACGCGGCTGAGCTGGC
This sequence comes from Streptomyces sp. NPDC002790, assembly GCF_040295505.1. Lineage (NCBI taxonomy): Bacteria > Bacillati > Actinomycetota > Actinomycetes > Kitasatosporales > Streptomycetaceae > Streptomyces > Streptomyces sp. NPDC002790. Next base: position 2,474 of record NZ_JBEOVM010000082.1, read on the forward strand.
CGCCGGAGAGGTTTCCGGCGACGGCGTCGGCGTGGGATTCGAGGTCCACGTCGGCCAGGACGCGGTCGACTTCGGTGCGGCGGTGGGCGGCGGCGGTCCTGCCGGGGAGCAGGACGGATGCGAAGTAGGCGAGGTTCTGGCGGATCGTTAGGTCGAGGTAGACGGACGGGGCCTGGGTCACGTAGCCGACGCGGGAGCGCAGGGCGGGGTGGCCCGCGGGGTGGTCGAGGACCGTGAGGGTGCCGGTGACCTTGGCCTGCGTGCCGACGACGGCGCGCATGAGGGTCGACTTTCCGCAGCCGGAGGGGCCCAGCAGGCCGGTGATCCGGCCCCGCGGGACGTCGAAGTCCAGGTTGCGCAGGACGGGGCGGGGGCCGCGGGTGACGGTGAGCCCGGTGGCGGACACGGCGGATGACGGCGGTTTATTCATCACATGATGAATAATCCTCCGGGCGGCTGGGACCGTCAAGATGGGGCACTCAGGCCCCGCCGTCGGACGAGAGCCAGCGGGGTCCGGGGCGGAGCCCCGACACGTGGGGACGGGTGGCCGAGGCGTGGCCCGAGCGGCAGGCGCTAAGAGCGCTTCTTCTTCGCCGGGTTGCGGGTGCGGCGGGACGTCCGCCGCTCGTACTGGGCGCGCGCCTCCTCGTACTCCCGCCTGCGGAGCTTTTCCCCGGGGGCCTCGACCAGACAACGCAGGGCGTAGGCGATCAGGACGCCCACGAAGCCGATCGCCATGAAGCCCCGCAGCGACGCCTGCTTCTCGGGGTCGTGGCGCTCCGTGAAGCCCGTACGGGCGCGCGCGAAGGCGAGCGCGCTGCAGATCGCGAACATCACGATGAGGAGGACGTTCACGAGCGAGCCGACGTCCGCGATCGCCAGCCCCTCGTAGGCGAATCGGAGGATGAAGCAGCCGGCGGCGGCCAGGACGAGCGCGCCCACCCCGACCGCGGCCCGGCGCAGGCCGTAGTTGCCGCTGTGGTCGACCCACGTCGTGCCGAAGAAGCGGATCTCCTCGGGCTGGGGCCCCGGGGCCGGGGATGTGCTGGGGGTGCCGGTTTCGTCGCTCACGCCCTCGATTATCGCCGGACCGGGCCGCGGGCCCCGCAGCCCGGTCCCCCGCGCGGCTCAGGCGCAGCGCGGCGCCACGTAACCGTCGCTCCCCGTCTTCACGTACGTGTCGGAGACGTACTCGCCGACGCCGACGTTGTCCCAGATCCGCGACGTGCCGTACGGGCCGGCGACCGCCTGGCCCGGCTTCTGGCAGAAGATCGGCACCTTCGCGCTCAGCGGCAGCACCCGCACCACGCGGTACTGCGTGCCGGGGCCGCTGCGGACGTTCACGTTGTAGCCCGGGGCCACCGGGTAGTACATCGACGCTGCCGCCGCCTCCACGGACTGAGCGGGCTGTTCCTCTGCTGCCATTTCCCTGCGCCTCCCCCGTCGGGCCGACTCGACTCGTTCAACGTTCATTGAGGGCCCGTTGAAATATCTGTGTTGGAATGTCGAACACGCAGGCTAGCAAGGCCCGTTCATCGGCCACGGGGGGCGTGGACATGCCGTCACACAACAGCTTCGGGACCGGCGCGGAAGCGGAACTCCCGGAGTACGCCGGGCACTACCGGCTCGAGGCGCACCTGGGCACGGGCGGCATGGGCGTCGTACATCTGGCGCGGTCTGCGGCGGGGCTGCCGCTCGCGGTGAAGGTGGTGCACGCCGAGTTCGCGGAGGACCCCGAGTTCAGGGGCCGGTTCCGGCAGGAGGTCGCGGCCGCGCGGCGGGTCAGCGGGGCCTTCACCGCACCGGTCGTCGACGCCGACCCGGACGCCGAACTGCCGTGGATGGCAACGTTGTTCATCCCGGGCCCGACCCTCGCCGACCACGTCAAGCGGAACGGGCCGCTGGCCCCCGCGCAGCTGCGGCACCTGACGGCCGGCCTCGCGGAGGCGCTGCGCGACATCCATCGCGCCGGGGTCGTGCACCGTGACCTGAAACCGAGCAATGTGCTGCTCGCCGAGGACAGCCCCAAGGTCATCGACTTCGGGATCTCGCGGCCCAAGGACAGTGAACTGCGGACCGAGACGGGGAAGTTGATCGGCACGCCGCCGTTCATGGCGCCGGAGCAGTTCCGCCGCCCGCGCGAAGTCGGGCCGGCCGCCGACGTGTTCGCACTCGGCTCGCTGCTCGTGCACGCGGCGACCGGACGTGGACCCTTCGACTCCGACAGCCCCTACCTGGTGGCGTACCAGGTGGTGCACGAGGAACCGGATGTGTCCGGTGTGCCCGAGGATCTGGCGCCGCTCGTCCTCGCCTGCCTGGCGAAGGAGCCGGAGGAGCGGCCCACGCCGGACGAGCTGATGGCCCGGCTGCGGCACATCTCGGCGCAGTACGACACACAGGCGTTCATACCTGCTCAGCGGGGACCGGCCGAGGCTTCCACGGTCAAGTCCCCTGAGGCGGAGCCGAGTTCACCGGCCCCGCGGAAGCGCCCCCGCCCCCGCATGCTCATCACCCTCGCCGGCGTCCTCGCGCTGAGCGGCGCGCTCACCGTGCCGCTCCTCTGGGGGCGCGACTCCGGCTCGGCCACCGGCACCCGGACCGCGCCGGCCGGCTCCCCCGCCATGTTCCACCCCTGGCAGCGGGCGCTCGGCTCGGGCGCCGCGCCCGTCTGCTCGTACGGGGCCGGGAGCCTGAACTGCGCCGTGCCGGGTGCGCCGGCCGTGTCGCTGGATCCGCGGGACGGCTCGGTGCGGTGGAAGCGGAAGGCGTCCGGCGGGGCGGGGGACGTCGGTGGGGCGGCGCCCGTGGTGTCGGGCGGGCTGGTGCACGCGCTCACCCCGGACGGCTCCCGGCTCCTCGCGATGGCCCCCGATACGGGGAGGACCCGCTGGTCGATGGATGTGTCGCGGTACCAGGGGCAGGTGCGCCAGGCGGCGGGGCGGGTGCTCCTCGCGGCGCCCGACGGCACGCTCAGCGCGGTCGACAGCGCGACCGGGAGACGGGAGTGGGCTCGCCGGCTCCCGGGTTCGGCGACGGCCCGGCCCACTCTCTCGTACGTGGGCGGAGACCTGGCCTACGCGGCGACTCCGGCGCCCGACGGGGCGAACACGCTGGTGAGCGCGGTGGATCCGGAGACGGGTGACGTCCGCTGGCAGCGGAGTTCGCCGGGCACGGCGACCCCGGTCGGCGTGTCCGACGGCGTCGTCTGGTGCACGGAGCGGGGCGCCTCGGGCGAGACCGTCGCGCTCGTCGGCCATCGCCTCATGGACGGGGTGGTGGGGCGTCGCGTACGACTGTCGCTGCCGCTGCCGTCCGCGACGGTGGCGCTGCACGGCGACACGGCGTATCTGCTCGCGGCGGGCGGCGCGCTGGTGGCGCAGGACCTCGCGACCGGCAAGCAGGTGTGGCGGTCGGAGACCTCGGTGAGCCGGGGCTCCGCGCCCGCCGTCGACGCCGCCTCCGACCGGGTGTACGTCACGGCCCCCGACGGCCGGCTGCTCGCCGTGGACCGGCGCACGGGGCGTCCGGTCGGCCAGAGCGAGCCCCGGCCGGCGGGCCGCTCGGACCGGGTGGTGGCCGAGATTCCGGCGCCGGTCGTCAGCGGTGGCCGGGTGTTCGGGAGCGCGCCGGACGGCACCGTGTTCGGTGCCGCCACGGCGGACGACCCTTAGGGCCTGCTGTTCGGGTCAGCCGAGCTGCGACACGTCGCGGACCGCGCCCGTGTCCGCGCTGGTGGCCATCGCGGCGTAGGCGCGCAGCGCGGCCGAGACCTTGCGCTCGCGGTTCCTGGGAGCGTAGACGCCGCCCAGGGCCTCGCGGCGCGCGGCCAACTCCTCGTCGCTCACCAGGAGTTCGATGCCGCGGTTCGGGATGTCGATGCGCACGCGGTCGCCGTCCTCGACGAGCGCGATGGCGCCACCGGCGGCGGCCTCGGGCGAGGCGTGACCGATGGACAGGCCCGACGTACCGCCGGAGAAGCGGCCGTCCGTGACGAGCGCGCAGGCCTTGCCGAGGCCGCGGCCCTTCAGGTACGAGGTCGGGTAGAGCATCTCCTGCATGCCGGGGCCGCCCTTGGGGCCCTCGTAGCGGATGACGACGACGTCGCCCTCCTTGATCTGCTTGAGCAGGATCTTCTCGACGGCCTCCTCCTGCGACTCGCAGACGACGGCCGGGCCCTCGAAGGTCCAGATGGACTCGTCGACACCAGCGGTCTTCACGACGGCGCCGTTCTCGGCGAGGTTGCCCTTCAGGACGGCCAGGCCACCGTCCTTCGAGTACGCGTGGGCGACGTCACGGATGCAGCCGCCGGCCGCGTCGGTGTCGAGGGTGTCCCAGCGCTCGGACTGCGAGAAGGCCTCGGCGGAGCGCCTGCAGCCGGGGGCCGCGTGCCACAGCTCGCTCGCCTCCGCGGTCGCCGCACCGCTGCGGATGTCCCAGGCGTCGAGCCATTCCTTGATGGACGGGGAGTGGACGGTGTGCACGTCCTCGTTGAGCAGACCGCCGCGGTACAGCTCGCCGAGGATCGCGGGGATGCCGCCGGCGCGGTGCACGTCCTCCATGTAGTACGTGCCGCCGGGCGCCACGTTCGGCGCGACCTTGGACAGACACGGGACGCGGCGCGAGACGGCGTCCATGTCGGCGAGCGTGTAGTCGAGCTCGGCCTCCTGCGCTGCGGCCAGCAGGTGCAGGATCGTGTTGGTGGAGCCGCCCATGGAGATGTCGAGCGCCATCGCGTTGTCGAAGGCGGCGCGGGTCGCGATGTTGCGCGGCAGCACCGACTCGTCGTCGCCGTCGTAGTAGCGCTTGGCGATCTCGACGACCGTTTCGCCCGCCTTCTCGTACAGCGCCTTGCGGGCCGTGTGAGTGGCGAGCACCGAGCCGTTGCCCGGCAGGGAGAGGCCGATGGCCTCGGTCAGGCAGTTCATCGAGTTGGCGGTGAACATGCCGGAGCAGGAGCCGCACGTCGGACAGGCGTTCTCCTCGATACGGAGGATGTCCTCGTCCGAGACGTTCTCGTTCACCGCGTCGCTGATCGCGTTGACCAGGTCGAGTTTTCGAACCGTGCCGTCGACCAGCGTCGCCTTGCCGGCCTCCATGGGGCCGCCGGAGACGAAGACGGTCGGGATGTTGAGGCGCAGGGCCGCGTTCAGCATGCCGGGCGTGATCTTGTCGCAGTTCGAGATGCAGATCAGCGCGTCCGCGCAGTGCGCCTCGACCATGTACTCGACCGAGTCCGCGATCAGATCGCGGGAGGGCAGGGAGTACAGCATGCCGCCGTGGCCCATCGCGATGCCGTCGTCGACGGCGATCGTGTTGAACTCGCGGGCGATGCCACCGGCGGCCGTGATGGCCTCGCTGACGATGCGGCCCACGGGCGACAGGTGCGTGTGACCGGGCACGAACTCGGTGAACGAGTTGGCGACCGCGACGATCGGCTTCCGGCCGATGTCCGCACCGGGTACACCGGAGGCGCGCATAAGGGCGCGTGCGCCCGCCATGTTGCGGCCGTGGGTGACTGTGCGGGACCTCAGCTCGGGCATCGTCGCTCGCTCCTTCAGAGGGATATCAGACTGGCTCCCGAGAGTACGCCGCCGATCCAAGCGCTGGACAACGCGTCCGAATGCCGGGACGGCCGTCTCACCAGGTGCTACGGAGGGGCGGCCGCAAAGCCTCACGGCCCGGTCAGGTGCAGCTGCACCACGGGGGCGATCCGGGCGATGATCCGCTCCGGGTCCGCGGAGGCGATGGGCTCCGCCCGCATCACGTAACGGACCATCGCGGTGCCCATGAGCTGCGCGGCGGCCAGCGAGACCCGCAGCTCGGCCTCGTCCTTGGGCAGGTCGAGCCGCTGGGCGATGCTCGCGAGCAGCCGGGAGGTGACGAGCCGGCGCAGGACGCCCGCGGCCACGTCGTTGTTCACGGCGGAGCGCAGGATCGCGAGCAGCGGGACCCGCGTCTCGGGCGACTCCCACACGCCGAAGAAGAACCGGGTCATGCGCTCGCCGACCTCGTCCAGGGGCCCGTCGGCCAGGGCGTCGGGGGCCTTGAGGGCCGGGGCGAGCACCACCTCGATCGACGCGGCGAACACCTGCTCCTTGGTGCCGAAGTAGTGGTGCACCAGAGCCGAGTCCACCCCGGCGGCCTTGGCGATGCCGCGCACCGACGCCTTGTCGTAGCCGCGCTCGGCGAACTCCTCGCGGGCGACGTCCAGGATCCGATCCCGGGCGCCGGGGCCCTCGGTACGCGGAGGCCGCCCCCGGCGACGTACGGACTCGGTCATGGACGCGGTACCCGCGCGGCCGACGCCAGGTGCAGGCGGGCGAAGGCGAGGGCCTCCGCCAGGTCGGCCTCGCGTTCGGCGCTGGACATGGCGCGCCGCGTGTTGACCTCGATGACGACGTGCCCGTCGAATCCGTTCACGGCGAGGCGGTCCAGGAGTTCGGCGCAGGGCTGGGTGCCGCGGCCGGGGACGAGGTGCTCGTCCTTGCCGGAGCCGGCGCCGTCGGCGAGGTGGACGTGGCCGAGCCGGTCGCCCATGCGGTCGATCATCTGCATCGCGTCGGTGCGGGCCGTCGCGGTGTGGCTGAGGTCGACCGTGAAGTGCCGGTAGTCGTCCTTGGTCACGTCCCAGTCGGGGGCGTACGCGAGCATCTCGCGGTCCCGGTAGCGCCACGGGTACATGTTTTCGACGGCGAACCGCACATCCGTCTCGCCCGCCATCCGCCAGATGCCCTGCACGAAGTCCCGGGCGTACTGGCGCTGCCAGCGGAACGGGGGGTGTACGACCACGGTCGACGCGCCGAGCTTCTCCGCGGCGGCACGCGCGCGTTGCAGCTTCACCCACGGGTCCGTCGACCACACGCGCTGCGTGATCAGCAGACATGGCGCGTGTACGGCGAGGATCGGGATGTGGTGGTAGTCGGAGAGGCGGCGCAGGGCCTCTATGTCCTGGCTGACGGGGTCGGTCCAGACCATGACCTCTACGCCGTCGTAGCCCAGGCGCGCGGCGATCTCGAAGGCCGTCGCCGTCGACTCCGGGTACACGGAGGCCGTGGACAGCGCGACCTTCGCATCCGGGATGCGCACCACTGGTTCTGCCACGGGGACAGGGTACGGCCCCCGTGTGCGGGTGGGGGCGCCCACCCGGGCGATCACGCCGCCCGTACCCACGCCTCGGGGCTCCGCCCCGGACCCCGCGCCTCAATCGCCGGCGGGGCTGGAAAGATCGGGGCGCCGCCCCGGACCCCACTGGCTCTCGTCCACAAGGCGGGGCTTGATTTGGCTTAATTTGCCGGCAAGTGGTCCAGGCGGCGGAGGATGACGCCCTCGCGGAGGGCCCAGGGGCAGATTTCGAGGGTTTCCACGGCGAAGAGGTCCATCGCGCCCTCCGCCACCAAGGCTCCGGCGAGGAGTTGGCCGGCTCGGCCCTCGGAGACGCCGGGCAGCTCGGAGCGTTCCTCCACGGTCATCGCGGCGAGCTGCGGCACCCAGTCCTCCAGGGACTTCCGCTTCAACTCCCGCTGTACGTAGAGGCCTTCCGTCGACCGGGCAGCCCCGGCGAGCCGCGCCAGCTGCTTGAACGTCTTCGACGTGGCCACCACATGGTCCGGCGCCCCGAACCGGGCGAACTCCCCGACCGTGCGCGCGATCTGCGCCCGCGCATGGCGCCGCAGCGCCTTCACGTCGTCCGGATCCGCCGGGTCCCCGGGCAGCCATCCGGCCGTCAGCCGGCCCGCCCCGAGCGGCAGCGACACCGCGGCGTCCGGCTCCTCGTCGATGCCGTACGCGATCTCCAGGGAGCCGCCCCCGATGTCGAGCACCAGCAGCCTGCCCGCGGACCAGCCGAACCAGCGCCGCGCCGCCAGGAACGTGAGCCGCGCCTCTTCCTCGCCGCTGAGCACCCGCAGTTCGACGCCCGTGGCGTCCTTCACGCGCGCGAGGACGTCGTCGGCGTTGCTGGCCTCGCGCACCGCCGATGTCGCGAACGGCAGCAGGTCCTCGACGCCCTTGTCCTCGGCGGCCTCCAGCGCCTCTCTGACCGTACTGATCAGCAGCTCCACGCCGTCGGGCCCGATCGCCCCGTGGTCGTCGAGGAGTTGGGCGAGCCGCAGTTCGGCCTTGTGCGAGTGCGCGGGCAGCGGGCGGGCACCGGGGTGTGCGTCCACCACGAGCAGATGGACCGTATTCGAACCCACGTCGAGGACACCGAGTCTCATATAGGGAACGCTACTGCTCCATGCGGCTTGCCCGTCCGGGAAGGTCCTGTGAAAGGCGTCAACGCCTTTACCCTGGAGCCGTGCCAAAGACGAAAAAGGCCAAGGCCGACAAGAGCGACAAGAAGACGAAGTCGGCAAAGCAGGAGCTGAAGAAGCAGCCGAAGCAGCGCTCCAAGGCGGACGAGAAGCCCATCGACTTCCCGCGCGCGTGGGTCGAGTTCCCGGATCCGGCGGACGACGAGCAGCTCTTCCGCTGCGATCTGACATGGCTGACCTCTCGTTGGAGCTGCATCTTCGGCAGCGGCTGCCAGGGCATCCAGGCGGGCCGCGCCGACGACGGCTGCTGCACGCTCGGCGCCCACTTCTCCGACGAGGACGACGAGAAGCGGGTCGCGCAGAACGTGGCACGCCTCACGCCGGACATCTGGCAGCACCACGACATCGGCACCGAGACCGGCTGGGTGTCGACCGACGAGGACGGCGAGCGCCAGACCCGCCCGTACGAGGGCTCGTGCATCTTCCAGAACCGGCCGGGCTTCGCGGGTGGCGCGGGCTGCTCGCTGCACATCCTGGCGCTCAAGGAGGGCCGCGAGCCCCTGGAGACGAAGCCGGACGTCTGCTGGCAGCTGCCGGTCCGCCGTACGTACGAGTGGATCGAGCGGCCCGACGACACCAAGGTGCTCCAGGTCTCGATCGGCGAGTACGACCGCCGTGGCTGGGGCCCGGGCGGCCATGACCTGCACTGGTGGTGCACGTCGGCGACCTCGGCGCACGGCGCGGGCGACCCGGTCTACGTCAGTTACGGGCCCGAGCTCACGGAGCTGATGGGCAAGGCCGGCTACGACAAGCTGGTCGAACTGTGCGAGGAGCGACTCGCGGCAGCACCCAAGGGGCTCCCGCTCATCGCCCCGCACCCGGCCGACCCGGCGTAACGCACACATCCGACGGTCCGGGACCGGACGTCAGGGGGTCCCCGACGGCGAGCCCGTCCCGGACCCGCCGGTCCCGGAGGGCGACGCCGTGTCGGACGGGGGCGCCGAGTCGGTGGGCTCGGGGTCGCTCGGGCTCGGCGTCGAGCTGTCGGTCGGATCCGGCGTCGGGTCGGGCGAGGTGTGCGTCGGCGTGGGGGTCGGCCTCGGGTGGTTCGGGGACGACGGGACGGAGTGGGACGGCGAGGGCCGCGAAGTGGCACCACCGCCTCCGCCACCACCGGAGCCTGAACCCCCGTACCCCTCAAGGGAGATGACCGCACCGGACGGGTCGATCCCGACGTGCGCCGTCCAGTGCCCGCGCGGCTCCCGGTACTCGTTCACGTAGACGTGGATCGTGAGCGACTCGCCGGGGCTCAGTGTTCCCGACGTCCGGCTCAGGTACAGCCATGACGCGTCCGTGGAGGCCGTCCAGTCGACGGGCGCGCGGCCCGACGCGGTGAGCGTGATCGCCGTCGAGTTCCCGCTGGGCTGCGCCTCCACGGTGATGCGGCCGGGACCGCGCCCCGCGCGCGTGGGCGGCGATGTGACCTCTACGGAGACGTCGGGCGAGCGGCTGCCCGCGGTGAAGCCCGGGTCGGGGCTCGTCCGCGCGTTCCCCGCGTTCTCGTACGCGCCGCCGGTCCGCTCGCCGTCGAGGCTGTCCGCCGTGCCGTCCTCGCTGGCCGTCACGGAGCGTCCGTCGGCGGCCTCTCCGGTGAGCGGAGCGCCCCGGTAGGCGGCCCACAGGGCGAGCACCGGGGCGGCGACCACGGTGGCGACCACGGTCGTCGTCACGGCACGCGAGCGCAGCCGGGCGCTGCGGGCCGCCCGGTCCTTGGGGTCCATGGGGTAGCCGCGCCGGTCGAAGCGCGGGGCGCCGGGGTGCCGGGCGTGCATCGCGAAGTGCAGGGCGGGGCGCGGGGCCGCCACGAGGGGCAGCGCGGCGGGCGTCACCGAGGTGCCCGGCCAGGCGCGGGGCGCGGCGCGCTCGGCGGTGCGGCGGCAGCGCGGGCAGTCGTCGACGTGCCGGACCAGCTCGCGGCGCAGGGCGGCCGACAGGAGCACCTGGTTGTCCCCGGTGAGGCGGGCGACGCTGGGGCACGTGCCGGTCTCGACGACGGCGAGTGCGGCGCGGGTCCGCTCGACCTCGCAGGCCGCGGCCGAGAGCAGCTCGCGGGTGGCGGTGGGGTCGGTGCCGAGTACGGCGGCGACCTCGCGCGGCGACAGCTGGTGGCGCACCGCCAGCTCCAGGGCCTCGCGCTGCTCCGGAGTCGTGCCCGCGGCTTCCGGCCAGGCGAGCTGGGCGAGCTGCCGCCTGCGCTCCTCCTGAAGAAGACCGTCCTGCGGCCGGCCGCTCTGGGACCGGCTGACCTCTTGCACGCTCTGACGCCGCCGATTGGCCTCGGCCAGACGGCGCAGGCAGGACCAGCGGGCCAGCGCGTAGAGCCAGGCCCTGCGCTCGGCGGGCGAGTCCCCGGCCGGGGCGCGGGAGCCGCGCCGCTCGGCGAGCGCGAGGGCGTCACCGAGCGCCGAGGTCGCCTCGTCGTGATCGCAGAGGACGGAGAGGCAGTAGGTGAACAGGCCGTCCAGACAGGACTCGTAGCGGGCGGGCGGGCTCTGCGGGGCGGTGCGCGGCTCCTGCCGCCTCGCCCCGGGACGGTGCGCCCGGTGTGCGCCGGTGGTCTGTGTGGGAGTTTCCGGCCTGCTGCTCATCACCGTGTGACCGTAGGCTCACCACGAGGGGGCTTCCTCCCCCTTGAGCACATTTAATCCTTACGGGTGAAACGATCCCTCAAAAGAGGACAGGAACCCGTCATTCCGTGGCCAGCACGGCTACGCGGGGCGACCGCCGAGGTGGTGACGCGGCCCGGTGAGGTGGTGCGCACGGCACACCCCCGCCGTGTTGTCAGTCCTGCCCGCTACGGTTCCGTTCATGGCTGCCCGTACCAAAACCAAGGACCGTCCGTCCTACCGCTGCACCGAGTGCGGCTGGCAGACGGCCAAGTGGCTGGGCCGCTGCCCCGAGTGCCAGGCGTGGGGGACGATCGACGAGTACGGCGCGCCCGCCGTGCGCACCACCGCACCGGGCCGCGTCACCACGTCGGCGCTGCCCATCGGCGAGGTCGACGGCAGGCAGGCGACGGCCCGGACGACCGGCGTGCCCGAGCTTGACCGGGTGCTCGGCGGCGGCCTGGTGCCCGGCGCCGTGGTGCTGGTCGCGGGCGAGCCCGGCGTCGGCAAGTCCACGCTGCTGCTCGACGTGGCGGCGAAGTCGGCCAGCGAGAAGCACAAGACCCTCTACGTGACGGGCGAGGAGTCGGCCTCCCAGGTGCGCCTGCGCGCCGACCGCATCCACGCGATCGACGACCACCTGTACCTGGCGGCCGAGACCGATCTGGCCACCGTCCTCGGCCACTTGGACGCGCTGAAGCCGTCGCTGCTCATCCTGGACTCCGTACAGACGATCGCGTCCGGGGAGATCGACGGGGCGCCCGGCGGCGTGTCCCAGGTCCGCGAGGTGGCCGGGGCGCTCATCCGCGCCTCCAAGGACCGCGGCATGTCCACGCTCCTGGTCGGCCACGTCACCAAGGAGGGCACGATCGCGGGCCCGCGCCTCCTGGAGCACCTGGTCGACGTCGTCCTGAGCTTCGAGGGCGACCGGCACGCGCGCCTGCGTCTCGTACGAGGCGTCAAGAACCGCTACGGGACGACGGACGAGGTCGGCTGCTTCGAGCTGCACGACGAGGGCATCACGGGCCTCGCCGACCCGAGCGGCCTGTTCCTGACCCGGCGCGCCGAGCCGGTGCCCGGCACCTGCCTGACCGTCACCCTGGAGGGCCGCCGCCCGCTGGTCGCCGAGGTCCAGGCGCTCACGGTCGACTCCCAGATCCCCTCCCCGCGCCGCACCACGTCCGGCCTGGAGACCTCCCGCGTATCGATGATGCTGGCCGTGCTCGAACAGCGCGGGAAGATCAGCGCGTTGGGCAAGCGGGACATCTACTCCGCGACGGTCGGCGGCGTGAAGCTCACGGAACCGGCCGCCGACCTGGCCGTCGCGCTGGCCCTCGCCTCCGCGGCGAGCGACACCCCGCTCCCCAAAAACCTTGTGGCGATCGGAGAAGTGGGCCTCGCGGGCGAGGTCAGGCGGGTCACGGGCGTGCAGCGCCGGCTCTCCGAGGCGCACCGGCTCGGGTTCACACACGCACTGGTTCCGACCGACCCGGGAAAGATCCCGGCCGGTATGAAGGTCCTGGAAGTCGCCGATATAGGGGATGCTCTGCAGGTGCTGCCGAGGAGCCGTCGGCGAGACGCCCCACGGGAGCCGGAGCAGCGCCGGTAGACTTTGCCCTGGTCTCGCCCGTGCGTGCGAACGCGAGGGACGTGGACCCCGAGCCTCAGGGCACCCCAAAGTCTGCGATCCGGAGGAGTGCAGTGGCAGCCAATGACCGGGCGGCAACTCCCGGCAAGTCCGGCGGAAGCTCCGGTGCGGACAGTCTCATGCGCGCCGCGCTGAGCGCCGTCGCGCCCGGAACCGCCCTGCGCGACGGCCTGGAGCGCATCCTCCGTGGCAACACCGGAGGCCTGATCGTCCTCGGCTCCGACAAGACGGTCGAGTCGATGTGCACGGGCGGCTTCATCCTCGACGTGGAGTTCACCGCCACGCGCCTGCGCGAGCTGTGCAAGCTCGACGGCGGCATCGTGGTCTCCTCGAACCTCGACAAGATCCTGCGGGCCGGCGTCCAGTTGGTGCCGGACCCCATGATCCCCACGGAGGAGACCGGCACCCGGCACCGCACGGCGGACCGCGTCTCCAAGCAGGTCGGCTACACCGTCGTGTCAGTCTCCCAGTCGATGCGCCTGATCGCGCTGTACGTGGACGGGCAGCGCCGCGTCCTGGAGGACTCGGCGGCGATCCTGTCCCGCGCCAACCAGGCCCTCGCGACTCTGGAGCGCTACAAGCTGCGCCTCGACGAGGTGGCGGGCACGCTCTCCGCCCTGGAGATCGAGGACCTGGTCACGGTCCGGGACGTCTCCGCGGTCGCGCAGCGCCTGGAGATGGTGCGCCGCATCGCCACGGAGATCGCCGAGTACGTCGTCGAGTTGGGCACCGACGGCCGGCTTCTGGCGCTGCAGCTCGACGAGTTGATCGCGGGCGTCGAGCCGGAGCGCGAGCTGGTCGCGCGGGACTACGTGCCCGAGCCCACCGCCAAGCGCTCCCGCACGGTCGCGGAGGCGCTGGTCGAGCTGGACGCGCTCAGCCACGGGGAGCTGCTCGAACTGCCGATAGTGGCACGGGCCCTGGGCTACACCGGCTCCCCCGAGGCGCTCGACTCGGCGGTGTCCCCGCGCGGATTCCGGCTCCTGGCCAAGGTGCCGCGCCTCCCGGGCGCGATCATCGACCGGCTCGTGGAGCACTTCGGCGGCCTCCAGAAGCTGCTCGCCGCGAGTGTGGACGACCTGCAGACGGTCGACGGGGTCGGTGAGGCGCGGGCCCGGAGCGTTCGTGAGGGCCTGTCGCGGTTGGCGGAGTCGTCGATCCTGGAGCGGTACGTGTAGCTCCGCTGGTTGGCCGGGTGATCGATTGCGTCACCCGGCGCGCGGTTCGGGGCTCTGCCCCGGACCCCGCTGGCTCTCGTCCGCAGTGCGGGGCTTAAACGGCTCAGTCCTGCTTGAGGACGAACGACGCCTGCGCCTCCGGAAGTTGCGCCGCCTTCACCTCGACCAGGTACGTACCCGGCGACGCAGCTCCCGCCGAAGGCGTCGCGCACTGCGGCGCGCTCGGCCGCAGATCCCACGTGTAGTCACGCTGCACCGTGCCGCCCGCGGGGGCCCGCAGCACCATGCTCCCCGCGCCCGCCGGGCAGTCGTCGGAGGACCAGAACGGCTTGTCGGCCTCCGCCTTGGTGATCGTGACCACCGCGGTCTTCGGACCGAGGTCGACCTTGCAGGACTTGTCCGCCGTGTTCTTGGCGACGAGTTGGAGCTTCGGCTTTTCCCCGGGCGCGTACGAGTTGTGGACGCTGCGCACCTTCAGGGTCACGCCGCCCGCCGTGCAGTCCGGGAGGCTGGAGCCGGCCGGGACCTGGTCACCGGAGGACGTGCCCCCGCTGCCACCACTGCCGCCACCGTCACCGGAGTCGCCGCCCGCGGCATCGTCGGAACCGCCGGAGCCCGCACCCGAACCCGAACCGCCGGAACCCGAGCCCGACCCCGAGCCGCCGGAACCGCCCGACTCGTCGCGGCCGCCGGGGTGTTCGCTGATCGCGGGCCCCGTGCCGGAGGGCCCCGGCGTGATCGACTCCGTCGGACTCTTGCCGCCGGAGCCACTGGCGCCGTTGTTCCCACCGCCCCCGCCCATAGTGACGATCCATACGATCAGCAGGGCGAGCAGCGCCACCACGGACAGCAGAACAACCCTCCGTCGCCAATAGATGGAGGAGGGAAGCGGCCCGATCGGATTGCGCAGAGATCCCACGCCCCAAACCTTACGAGAGATCGGGCCGTTGTCCGGCGCTACCCGCCGCCTCGACCCTCAAGTTTTCCGGATCATCATCACGCGCGGGCCGCCGAACGGGCTTCCGGACCCCTGTCGATCGTCGGGTGGGGCCCACGACCGTCGCTGGATGTGGCAGCTCTTGGGTATTGCATACTGTCCGTCACCATGGGAACTATCGACTCCGACCTCTATCGCGGCATCACCGATTTCGCCCACGACACCCCGTCGTGGTTTCAGCACCTCATGGAGGTGTGGACGGAACTGGGACTGCTGCTGTTCGCCGTGCTCTTCGTCGTCGCCTGGTGGCGGGCACGGGGCAACGACCCGAGGGCACTCGCCGTCGCGGTGCTCGCGCCGCTGGGCACCGCGGTCGCGTATGTGATCAGCGAGGTGGTCAAGTCGGGGATCGACGAGGAACGGCCCTGCCGCGCCGTCTCGGGCGCCCTGCCGTCCCTGATCGACTGCCCGGTCTACGGAGACTGGTCCTTCCCCTCCAACCACGCCACGATCGCCGCCGCCGCGGCGGTGGGCCTCGCGCTGGCCTGGCCGAAGATCGGCTGGTTCACGGTGCCGATGGCGCTCCTCATGGCGTTCTCGCGCGTCTTCGTAGGCGTCCACTACCCGCACGACGTCGCGGTGGGCCTGCTGCTCGGCACCCTCGTCGCGTTCCTCGTCGTACGCCTTCTGACGCGGCCGGGAGCGCGGGTGACCGAGGCGATGCGGGGGTCGGGGAACGGGCTCGTGCGATGGTTCGCGGGGCCGGGGCCGGCGGGGGCCGGGTCCGGGCGCGGGTCCGGTCGCGGGCGCGGCTCGGCGCCCGAGGGCCGCTCACGACGGGGCTCGCACCGGCGCTGAACCTTCCGCTGCCACAGGTGGGCCCACCTCAGGCACAACGCCGCCACCCGTTACGACCGGAGCCGCCCCACCTCGGGCACTCCGCCACCGGGTCCGCCTCCTCACCCATTGCGGCGGGCAACCCCCGTCTGGGGCACACCGCGGCCAAGCCCACCCCACCCGTTGCGGTCGACCGCCACTGCCTTGGGCAATCTGCCGCCTGGGGCGGCAGGGTGGGCAAGGCGGCGCACGGTGCCGCGCAACGAACAAGGGGCGCCGGCCCGACTCTGCACCCGGGCCCCGGTCGGGCCGAGCCCCCGGAGGGGGCGGGCGGGAGACGAGCACGCCCCGGCACAGCCGGTGCCGCTCAACGGAAACGACAGGCGCCGCCCCGGCACAGCCCCCACAACCCCGGCCCCCGCAAACGAAACCCACCGGCGCCCCGTGCGCCGCAACGAAACCCACCGGCCCGGCCCCCGGCCCCCCGCGCAACAGAACCGCCGCCCACCGCGATCCCCCGCCCCGGCCCCCGCACATGGCAGGATCGGATGTGCCATGACTGCGCTCACGAAGAACCCCGAGAACGCCGATCTGCACGCACCGGTCATCGACTGGTTCACCGAGCACGCCCGCGACCTCCCCTGGCGCCGCCACGACGCGGGCCCGTGGGGCGTGATGGTCAGCGAGTTCATGCTCCAGCAGACCCCGGTCAGCCGCGTGCTCCCGGTGTACGAGCAGTGGCTCGCCCGCTGGCCCCGCCCCGCCGACCTCGCCGCCGAGGCGCCCGGCGAGGCCGTCCGCGCCTGGGGTCGGCTCGGCTATCCGCGCCGCGCCCTGCGCCTGCACGGCGCCGCCGTCGCCATAACGGAACGGCACGGCGGCGACGTACCCACCGGCCACGCGCAGCTCCTCGCGCTGCCCGGCATCGGCGAGTACACGGCGGCCGCCGTCGCCTCGTTCGCGTACGGGCAGCGGCACGCGGTGCTCGACACGAACGTGCGGCGCGTGTTCGCCCGCGCCGTGGCCGGCGTGCAGTACCCGCCGAACGCGACGACCGCCGCCGAGCGGAAGCTGGCCCGCTCCCTGCTGCCCGAGGAGGAGGACACCGCCGCCAAGTGGGCCGCCGCCTCCATGGAGTTGGGCGCCCTGGTGTGCACCGCCAAGAACGAGGAGTGCCACCGCTGCCCGATCGCCGCGATGTGCTCGTGGCGGCTCGCGGGCAAGCCCGCGCACGAGGGCCCGCCGCGGCGCGGCCAGACGTACGCCGGCACGGACCGACAGGTGCGCGGCAAGCTGCTCGCCGTGCTGCGCGAGGCCGTCGACCCGGTGCCGCAGCCGGTGCTCGACCGGGTGTGGGACGAGCCGGTGCAGCGGGCCAGGGCCCTGGACGGCCTGGTCGACGACGGTCTGGTGGAGCCGCTCGCGGGCGGTCTGTACCGGCTTCCGCAGGGCTGAGCAGGGCGCGCCGAAAAGCCGCGGCCGGCTTCGTTACACAACCGACGGGTAGTCGTGCGTTACCCGGTGGCCGGAACGGACAACGCCGTGACAACTCCTCCGTAACTTCTTCCTCGTAACCGCACACAACCTGTGCGGCCCACGGGTATTGCGGGAAGCGGGAGGCAGTTGATCATGGCGCACGCCGGTGAGGTGCTCGGGTTCGAAGAGTACGTGCGGACGCGGCAGGACGCCCTGTTGCGCAGCGCCCGGCGTCTCGTGCCCGACCCGGTCGACGCCCAGGACCTGCTGCAGACCGCGCTCGTACGGACGTACGGCCGCTGGGACGGCATAGCGGACAAGCGCCTGGCCGACGCGTATCTGCGCCGCGTCATGATCAATACGCGGACCGAGTGGTGGCGGGCGCGCAAGCTGGAGGAAGTGCCCACCGAGCAGCTCCCGGAGTCCTCGGTCGACGACTCGACGGAGCAGCACGCGAACCGCGCCCTGCTGATGGACGTCATGAAGGTGCTCGCTCCGAAGCAGCGCAGCGTCGTGGTGCTGCGACACTGGGAGCAGATGTCCACAGAGGAGACGGCCGCCGCTCTCGGAATGTCGGCCGGAACCGTGAAGAGCACGCTGCACCGGGCCCTCGCCCGGCTCCGTGAGGAGCTGGAGAAGCGGGAGCGCGAGGAACTGGCCGGCCGCGCGCTCGACGTGAAGGAGCGGGAGCGTTGCGCGGCCTAGGCATACGTGCCTCTGGGATTCGTACGTCCCTGATGCGGGGGCGTTCCGCCCTGATGCGGGGAGTGAAGGCGGGGAGCGCGGCGATCGCCGGGCTCGCCGCCATCGGGCTGTTCGCCGGTGTCCTCGCGGCGTGCTCGACCGGAGGCACCGGCGCCCGTGACGAGGGCCCGGCCCGCACGGACCCGGTCGGTTCGACGGCGGCGGGCAGCGCGAGTCCCTCGGCCTCCGCCTCACCGAGCGCCCCGAGCTCCGCCCAGGCGGTGCGGATGGTGAAGAGGGACCCGAAGGTCGGCGCGGACATCAAGCGCGACCTGAAGCCGTGCGTGGCGGACGAGTACCCGGTCGACGTGAGCTACGGCACGCTGACGGGCAGCTCCCGCAGCGACGTCGTGGTCAACGTGATGACCTGCGGGGACGCGGTCGGCATCGGCACGTACGTGTATCGCGACGAGGGCGGCACGTACAAGAATGTGTTCAAGGACGAAGAGCCCCCGGTGTACTCGGAGATCGACCGAGGTGATCTCGTGGTCACCAAGCAGGTGTACGAGAAGGGCGACTCGGTCGCCTCACCGTCGGGCGAGGAGGTCCTCACGTACCGGTGGGGCGGGCACGCGTTCACCCAGGAGAGCCGCACGCACAACGATTACAGCAACGCGGTGGACGGGGAGAGCGCGGCACCTTCGGACGACGGCGGCTGAGACAACACGTGGTGGAGGAGAGAACGGATGGCCGGCATGGGCGGTGAACGCAAGGGCGAGCCGACGCACGTCCTGTTCGTCGAGGACGACGATGTCATCCGCGAGGCCACCCAGCTCGCCCTGGAGCGCGACGGTTTCGTGGTGACCGCGATGCCGGACGGGCTCGCGGGCCTGGAGGCGTTCCGGTCGGACCGGCCGGACATCGCGCTGCTCGACGTGATGGTGCCGGGCCTCGACGGGGTCTCCCTGTGCCGCCGCATCCGCGACGAGTCGACGGTTCCGGTGATCATGCTCTCCGCGCGCGCGGACTCCATCGACGTCGTGCTCGGCCTGGAGGCGGGGGCCGACGACTACGTGACGAAGCCGTTCGACGGGGCGGTGCTCGTGGCCCGGATCCGCGCCGTGCTGCGCCGCTTCGGGCACGCGGGTGGCGCGGCGGCGGCCTCCGGCGCGGCCGAGGAGAGCCCGGCGCCCGACCACGGGGAGCTGCGCTTCGGCGACCTGGAGATCGACACGGACGGCATGGAGGTCAGGAAGGGCGGGGAGACGGTGGCCCTGACGCCCACCGAGATGCGCCTGCTGCTCGAGTTCTCCTCCGCGCCCGGCTCCGTACTGTCCCGCGACAAGCTCCTGGAGCGTGTGTGGGACTACGGCTGGGGCGGTGACACCCGCGTCGTCGACGTCCATGTGCAGCGGCTGCGTACGAAGATCGGCCAGGACCGCATCGAGACGGTCCGCGGCTTCGGCTACAAGCTCAAGGCCTGACCGGGCTGATGGGACAGCGCATATGAGAAGGGGGACCACGCAGACCCCGTCGGAGACGGCCGTACCGGCGCCGCGCGCCACGGCCGCTGCCAAAGGCTCGGGCACCGGGCGCTCCGCGGGTGGCGTGCGGAAGTCCGCCCGCTCCTGGATCCCGCACGGTCTGCGGACCGGCGTGCGCTGGAAGATCAGCGTGGCCATCGCCTTCGTGGGCGCCCTCGTCGCCGTCGCCCTCAGCCTCGTCGTGCACAACGCGGCCCGCGTCTCCATGCTGGACAGCGCGCGGGACGTACAGGACGAGCGGATCCAGTTCGTGCAGCGGCAGTACGAGGCGCGCGGCGGCAATCTGCCCGTCGGCTTCAAGGTGGACGATCCGCTGCTCCCGCCCGACCTGCGCGCGAAGGCCCGCGAGGGCCGCCGCGTCACCTACGTGTCGGAGTCGGCCGGCGGCGTGCCCGACATCTGGGCCGCGGTCCCGCTCGGCAACGGCGGGATCCTCTCGGTGCACACCCGGTTCGCCGACCGCAGCGCCACCGTGATGAAGGACCTCGACAAGGCGCTGCTCATCGGTTCGATCTCCGTCGTGCTCGGCGGCAGCGCGCTCGGCGTCCTCATCGGCGGCCAGCTCTCCCGGCGTCTGCGCAAGGCGGCGAGCGCGGCCCGCGATGTCGCGGCCGGTCAGAGCGACGTCCGCGTCCGGCGTGCCATAGGCGGTGTCGTACTCGACGAGACGGACGATCTCGCGCAGGCCGTGGACGCCATGGCCGACGCCCTGAAGCAGCGCCTGGAGGCCGAGCGCCGGGTCACCGCCGACATCGCGCACGAGCTGCGCACGCCGGTCACCGGTCTGCTCACCGCGGCCGAACTGCTGCCTCCGGGACGGCCCAGCGAACTCGTCAAGGACCGTGCGCAGGCGATGCGTACGCTCGTCGAGGACGTCCTGGAGGTGGCCCGGCTCGACAGCGCCGCCGAGCGGGCCGAGCTGCAGGACATCATGCTCGGCGAGTTCGTGGAGCGCCGGATCGCGGCCCGCGCGGGCGACGGCGTCAGCGTCCACGTGATCCACGAGTCCGCGGTGACGACGGACCCGCGCCGCCTGGAGCGCATCCTCCTCAACCTGCTGGCCAACGCCTCCAAGCACGCCCGCCCGCCCATCGAGGTCAGCATCGAGGGACGGGTGCTCCGGGTGCGCGACCACGGGCCCGGTTTCCCGGAGGAGCTCCTGGAGGCCGGTCCCAGCCGCTTCCGCACCGGCGCGGCGGACCGCGCGGGGCACGGGCACGGCCTCGGTCTGACGATCGCGGCGGGCCAGGCCCGGGTGCTCGGCGCGCGCCTCACGTTCCGCAACATCCGCCCGCAGGGAGCGGACCACGACGCCCCCGCGGAGGGCGCCGTGGCCGTGCTGTGGCTGCCGGAGCACGCCCCGACGAACACGGGGAGCTTCCCGATGGTGCGGCTGCCGGGCGGCAAGTGAACCCCGGCTCCGGTCAACTCCCCTGTCGTACGAGGGAGTCCGCGAGCCGAATCGCTTCCGACTCCCCCAACGGGGCGTGCCCCAGCAGGAACCGGTACCAGAAGACTCCGTAGACCTGATCCACCATCAGTTCCACGTCGCAGTCGTCCGCCAGCTCACCGCGCTCCCGACCCCGCTCCAGGACCTCGCGCAGCGCGGCCCGCCGCGCCCCCGTGAACTCCCGCATCAGATCGGCCAGATGAGGATCGTTCGCGGCCTCCCGCACGAGCGTGCGCAGGGCCGGGGCGACCGGGTCGCGCTGGGCCCCCGCGAACGTCGCGGCGACCACCGCCCGCAGGTCCCCGCGCAGCGCGCCGGAGTCGGGAGCGGGCACCTCCGCGTCGGCGCGGTCCGTGAGCGCGTCGAGGAGCACCGCGCCCTTCGAGGGCCACCACCGGTACAGCGTCTGCTTGCCGACGCCCGCCTCCCTCGCGATGGCGTCCACGCTCACCGCCGCGCCGTCCGCGTCCGCGAGCAGCCGCAGGGCGGCGTCGAGTACGGCGCGGCGCGCCTCCTCGTTGCGTCGGCGTCCGGTGTGGGCCCGCTCAGGGGGCATGCGACTCACCTTCTCCGCTTCTCCGTAAGGGAGTTCCGGCGGCCTTTTCGTCGGAAATCTCTTGACGAGACTCTCGGTCTCGGTAACACTCACCCTATCGAGACCGACGGTCTCGTCAACCACCCAGGGGACCCCGGGACCAAGCGGACAGGGTCACCATGACTGCTGCAACACCCTCCGGCACACCCACCCACACCTCGTCATGGGCGGCAGCTCCGGCATCGGCGAGGCCACCGCCGCGCTGTTCGCCGCACAGGGCGCCGAGGTCACCATCACCGGCCGCGACCACGGCAAGCTCGACGAGGCGGCAGCGCGGATCGGCGGCAAGACCACCACGTACCGCATGGACGCCACCGATCAGGGCGACATCGAGGCCTTCTTCGCCACCACGGCGCCCGTGGACCACCTCGTCGTCGCGGTGAGCGGCGCGGCGGGCAGCGGCCCGTTCGCCGACCTCGACCTCGACGACCTGGCGCACGGCTTCGACGCCAAGTTCTGGCCCCACCTGCGCATCCTGAAGGCGGCGCTGCCGCGGCTGACCGAGCACGCGTCGATCACCCTCATCACGGCGGCCTCGGCCCGCGCGGCCTTCCCCGGCACCTCGGGCCTGGCCGCGATCAACGGTGCGCTGGAGTCGATGATCCCGCCGCTCGCCGTGGAGCTCGCCCCGCGCCGGATCAACGCCGTGTCGCCCGGCGTCATCGACACCCCGTGGTGGGGCCGGGTCCCCGAGGAGCAGCGCAAGGAACTGTTCGCGGGGCTCGCGGCGACCACCCCGGTGGGTCGCGCAGGACGCCCCGAGGAGGTGGCGCAGGCCATCAACTCCCTTGCCACGAACGGGTTCCTGACGGGAGTGGTACTGGACTGCACCGGCGGGGCGAACCTGCCGACCGGCCGCTGAACCGCACGTCCCACATGAACTGCCGCGCAGGGCAACTCAGCCACCCGTCGGCCCAGCTCTCACGGGCGACGACGACACACAGACGGAGCGGTCCCCGGCACCGTAGGGCACCGAGGACCGCCCGAACCGACCGGAGCCGGGGTCAGCCGGACTTCGCCACGGCCTCATCGCTGGGCACCGCGTCCTCGGGGGCGGGGGTCGGCGCGGCCCCCCGCAGCACGACCTCCTTGACGAAGACCGCCGCGAGAAGCGCGCCGAGTGCCACCACGGAGCCCAGCAGGAACGCGGAGTGCGTGCCGGAGGAGACCGCGAACTGGTAGGCGTCCCGCGCCTGCTCCGGCAGCTTCGCCAGGCTCGCCGCGTCCAGCTGCGCCGACTGCTCGGTGATCTTCCCGCCGAGCGCCCCGGCCCGCTCCGCCATGACGTCCTGCACCCGGTTGTTGAACAGCGCGCCCATGATGGCGACGCCGAACGAGGACCCGAGCGTACGGAACAGGGTCGTAGAAGAGGACGCGACGCCCATGTCCTTCATCTCGACGCTGTTCTGCGCGACCAGCATCGTGATCTGCATCAGGCAGCCCATCCCGGCGCCGAGCACGGCCATGTAGAGCCCGGACGTGAACCGCGAGGTCCCGGTGTCCATCTGCGCGAGCAGGAACAGACCGACGATCATCAGGACGCTGCCCGCCACCGGGAACACCTTGTACTTGCCGGTGTTGGTGGTGACCCGGCCCGCGATCAGCGAGACGACCATCATCGCGAGCAGCATCGGAAGCAGCAGCAGACCGGAGTTGGTCGCGGACGCGCCCTGCACGGACTGCTGGTACAGCGGCAGGAAGAGCACCGCGCCGAACATCACGAAGCCGGTGACGAAGCCGATCACGGACATCAGCGTGAAGTTCCGGTTGCGGAAGATGTGCAGCGGCACGATCGGTTCGGCGGCCCTGGTCTGCGAGTACACGAACCCGACGAGCGCGGCGACGCCGATCCCGATCAGCTCCATGATCACGGCGGAGTCCCAGGCGTACTCGCTCCCGCCCCACGTCGTCACGAGCACGATCGAGGTGATGCCGACGGTGAGCAGCGCGGCGCCCAGATAGTCGATGGACCCCCCGGACCGCTTCTTCGGCAGATGCAGCACGGCGGTGATCGCCACGAGGGCGAGGATGCCGAGCGGAATGTTGATGTAGAAGGCCCAGCGCCAGCCGAGGTGGTCGGTGAGGGTGCCGCCGACGAGCGGCCCGCCGATCATGGCGAGCGCCATCACGCCGGCCATCATGCCCTGGTACTTGCCCCGCTCACGGGGCGGGATCAGATCGCCGATGATGGCCATGACCCCGACCATCAGTCCGCCGGCGCCGAGCCCCTGCACGGCCCTGAACCCGATCAGCTGCCCCATGTCCTGGGCCATTCCGCTGAGCACGGAGCCGACCAGGAAGATCACGATGGAGGTCAGGAAGGCGCCCTTCCTGCCGTACATGTCGCCGATCTTCCCCCAGATCGGCGTGGAGGCGGCGGTCGCGAGCGTGTACGCGGTGACGACCCACGACAGGTGCTCGAGCCCGCCCAGCTCGCCGACGATGGTGGGCATCGCGGTGCCCACGATCATGTTGTCGAGCATGGCCAGCAACATGGCGAGCATCAGCGCGAGCAGCACGACCCGCACGCTGCGCGGCTGCTTCACCTGTTTCTGATCCGACTTCTGATCCGGTTTCCGATCCGACTTCCGTCCCGGCTTCTGATCCGATGTCACGGGCCGCGCCGCCGCCTGTGTCATGGTCCCCACTCCCCCTGCGTCACCCGGGACTTACTTGTCGCCCGGCTAGTTACCTACAATGGGGAAAGTAGAGCGCCAACTAGCCGGGCGTCAAGTAAGTTTTTTACCAAGGGCACGAGAGGCAGCAGCCGATGGTCACGGGCAGCAGTAAGCCGCAGCGGCGCCGCGGGGACACCCGCCAGCGCATTCAGGACGTGACCTTGGAGCTCATCGCCGAGCAGGGCTACGAGAAGACCTCGCTGCGGGAGATCTCCGAGCGGCTCGGTGTGACGAAGGCCGCGCTCTACTACCACTTCAAGACCAAGGAAGACATCGTCGTCAGTCTGTTCACGGACCTGATGAGGCCGATCGACGACGTGATCGCGTGGGCCGCCGAGCAGCCGCCGACGCTGGGGGCCAAGCTCGAGATCCTCGGCCACTACTCGAACGCGCTGGCCGACGCCGCCCCGCTCTTCCGCTTCATGCAGGAGAACCAGGCGACGATGCGCGAGCTGAGCATCGGCGAGAACTTCAAGGAACGGATGACGTCCCTGCTCGGCCATCTGCTCCCCGAGGACGTCACGCTGACCGACCGGGTCCGCTGCTTCAGCGCGCTGTTCTCGATGCACGCCGGAATGTTCGTCCTCAGAGACGTCGAAGGCGACCCCGAGGAGAAGCGCAAGGCCATCCTCGAGGTCGCCTCCGACCTGGTCACCCGGGCCCATCACAGCTGACGGACCGGTGCGGTGGGCGTCGTCAGACGCTCACGCCCTCCTTCTTCAGGAAGGAGACGGGGTTGATCGCCGAGCCGTAGTCCGCCGTCTTGCGGATCTCGAAGTGCAGGTGCGGACCGCTGGAGTTGCCGGTGTCGCCGGACTTCGCGATGTGGTCGCCCGTGGTGACGGTGTCGCCGACCTTCACGTCGATCCGGGACAGGTGCGCGTACTGGGAGTACGTGCCGTTGCCGTGCTTGATGACGATGGCGTTGCCGTACGCGGGGCCGTCACCGGCGCCGTTGCCACCGGCCTTGACGACGGTGCCGCTGTGCGCGGCCATCACGTCGGTGCCGGTCGACACGGCGAAGTCCTGGCCGGAGTGGTGGCCGCTGGCCCACATGCTGCCGCCCTGCGAGTAGCCGGCGGAGAGCTCGTAGTGCTTGACCGGGTCGATCCAGGACTTGGCCTTCTTCTCCTCGGCGGCCTTCTTCTTGGCCTCGGCCGCCTTCGCCTTCGCCTCGGCCTCCTTCTTCGCCTTCGCGGCGTTGTCGGCGGCCTTGGCCTGCGCGGTGGCCTGGGCCTCGACGGAGCCGGCGGCGATACCGGGGAGCGCGGTGGCGTCTGCGGAGTCGGCGACCGCGGCCCCGGCCCCCAGCAGCGCCGAGACTCCGAATCCGGCGGCCACGACGGCAGCCCGCTTACGGAGCATCGACGTACCGGGGCGGTGGGACTGGGTGCGCTTCGACATATGGGCAGACCTTTCGAACTGGGACATGAGGGGGCCCGGCGCACTGCCTCGTGCTGCCGGGCCGGCCATCCCTTGGTAACCCCGCCCCCCATCGACACCCAAAACGCCCATCTACGACATCTCCTCGTAGACCCGCCCCGGAAACGGTCCGGGACGTCCGACGACCCGGCCGGGACGAACGTCGTCCGATTTATGCACTCATCCCGGGTTTAACCGCACTTCATCGCCGTACGCCCGAGCCGCGCACGCCGACCGCGCCACCCTCCACACCGAAACGGACAAATCACCGAAACCCATCAGCCACGTAACAGCACGGCAAACCAACCCACGTACCACTATTTCCGTTAGTACGTGATCCACGTCCTGTGCGGCATGTCACCGACCGACAAGATCCAACCCCCTGCGGATGTGACCGGGGCTACCGCGATTCATTCGCAGTCCCCCGGCGTTCACGCCGGGGGTGGAGCCAATCAGCTGCTGCGATGCGGAGCGTCGCCGATTTTTGTACGGCGGAGCCGGACACCGCGGTTCTTCAGCCGCGGTGCGGAGCGCCGCGAAGGCTGGTCCCGGCGGAGCCGGGTAGTGCTCACACCGGCCGGTTCTGCTGCTCGATGTACTGGCGGACCACCGACAAGGGTGCGCCGCCGACGGTGCCGGCGAAGTAGGAGCTGGACCATAGTTTGTTTGCCCGCCAGTAGTGACGGACCAGGTCGGGGAACTCCGGGCGGAGACGGCGTGAGGAGACGCCCTTGGGGCGCCGTTCCCGAAGGCCGCCGAGCTGTCGCAGAAACTGATCACCCAGGCCAAGCAGACCGCCGAGCGGTCCTGGCTGGGCGAGGTCTCCT